>JAVVYT010000037.1:0-11752 GCA_036650995.1 Clostridia bacterium
TACCACGAGGGAACAATTCCACTACAAACAATTAGAGCAGATATTGACTACGGCTTTGCTGAGGCAAATACAACATACGGCAAAATCGGCGTAAAAGTTTGGATTTATAAGGGCGAAGTACTTCAAAACACAGCAAAGGCTTCTTCAAAGGAAGGAGGACGTAAGTAATATGTTAATGCCAAAAAGAGTTAAATACAGAAAACAGCACAGAGGTAGAATGAAGGGCGTCGCTACCAGAGGTAATACTATTTCTCATGGTGAGTTTGGTCTAATTACAACAGAACCATCATGGATAACAAGTAACCAAATAGAGGCAGCTCGTATCGCTATGACAAGATATATCAAAAGAGGCGGACAGGTTTGGATTAAAATATTCCCAGACAAACCAGTTACACAAAAACCTGCAGAAACAAGAATGGGATCTGGTAAAGGCTCACCTGAATATTGGGTAGCAGTTGTAAAACCAGGCAGAGTTATGTTTGAAATGGCAGGAATTTCGGAAGAAGTAGCTAGAGAGGCATTACGTCTTGCAGCTCATAAACTTCCAGTAAAGTGTAAGTTCATAAAGAAGGAAGAAGATACCACTGGAGGTGAAGATTGATGAAGGCAAATGATATTAGAGAGTTATCAGTAGTTGAGCTGAATAATAAATTAAATGATTTAAAGCAAGAGCTATTTAATTTAAGATTTCAACACGCAACAAACCAGCTTGACAATCCACTTAGACTTGTTACAGTTAAAAAGGATATTGCCAGAGTCAAAACAATTCTTCGTGAAAAGGAGATAAGCGAAAATGCGTAAGCATTTAAGCTATTAAAGGAGGATTTGTGATGGAAAGAGCATTAAGAAAAACAAGAACAGGAACAGTCGTTAGCGACAAAATGGATAAAACAATTGTGGTTGCAATTGAATCAAAAGTTAAGCACCCACTTTACAAAAAAGTAATAAAAAGAACATACAAGTTAAAAGCACACGACGAAAACAACGAGTGCAACATTGGTGATACAGTTATCGTTATGGAAACTAAGCCAATCTCTAAAGATAAAAGATGGAGACTTGTAGAAATAAAAACAAAAGCTAAATAAGTCCCAAAGTCAGGGAGAGGAGGAAATATTGTGGTACAACAACAATCCTATCTTAAAGTAGCCGACAATACAGGTGCTAAAGAAATTATGTGCATTCGTGTACTTGGCGGAACTGGTAGAAGATATGCAAATATTGGCGATGTAATTATTGCATCAGTTAAAAAAGCAGCTCCGGGTGGAGCAGTTAAAAAAGGCGAAGTTGTAAAAGCTGTAGTGGTTCGTAGTGCTAAAGGAATTAAAAGAGCAGACGGTTCACATATTAAATTCGACGAGAATGCAGCAGTTTTAATAAAAGATGATAAGAATCCAAGAGGTACTCGTATTTTTGGACCGATAGCTAGGGAACTACGTGATAAGGAATATACAAAAATCCTATCATTAGCTCCTGAAGTATTATAGCGGAGGACTTAAAATGAATAAAAAATTAAACATCAAAAAAGACGATACTGTTATGATCCTTAGTGGTAAATCTAAGGGCAAAAAAGGTAAGGTACTTGAAGTATCTCCTACCGAAGGCAAAATCATAGTTGAGAATGTTTCAATGGTTTCAAAACACGTTAAACCTAAAAAACAAGGTCAGCAAGGTGGAATTATCAAAACTGAAGGTGCGTTATACGCATGTAAAGCAATGGTTATCTGCCCAAAATGTGGCAAACCAACTAGAGTTGGCCATAAAGTATTAGATGACGGTAAAAAAGTTCGAGTTTGTAAGAACCCAAAATGCCGTGAAACAATATAGTGAGGAGGCAAAATAAATGGTAAGTTTAAAAGAAAAATATCAAAAAGAAGTTGCTCCTGCACTACAAAAGAAGTTTGGTTATAAAAGTCCTATGCAAATTCCAAAGCTAGACAAGGTAATTATAAATGTTGGTTGCGGTGATGCTAAAGACAACTCAAAAATAATCGATAGTGTATTGGCTGATGTAGCAAAAATCACAGGACAGAAGGCTGTTCCTACAAAAGCTAAGAAATCAGTAGCAAACTTTAAACTTAGAGAGGGTACAAACATCGGCGTTAAAGTTACCCTTCGTGCTGACAATATGTATGAGTTTTTAAATAGACTTTTCAACGTAGCACTACCAAGAGTTAGAGATTTCCGTGGTATCAAAGCTGATGCTTTTGATGGCAGAGGAAACTACGCACTAGGTATCAAAGAACAATTAATATTCCCGGAGATTGAATACGATAAAGTAGACAAAATCCGTGGTATGGATATTGCAATAGTTACAACAGCAAACACAGACGAAGAAGCAAGAGAGCTGCTCACACTTTTGGGCGCCCCCTTTAATAAATAAGGAGGAATAAACAAGTGGCTAAATTAGCAATGAAAAACAAGCAACAAAAAGCTCCAAAGTTTAAAACAAGGCAGTATAACAGATGCAAGCTTTGTGGAAGACCTCATGCATACTTAAGAAAATACGGAATATGCCGTATTTGCTTTAGAACATTAGCACACGAGGGTAAAATACCGGGAGTTCGCAAAGCAAGCTGGTAAACAAATTATGAATGTTATAAATTATAACCAAAGGAGGTTTATTCAATGTGTATAACCGATCCAGTAGCAGATCTACTTACAAGAATTAGAAATGCAAATTCAGCAAAACACGAAACAGTTGATATTCCATCATCAAAATTAAAGCTTTCAATAGTTGAGATTTTGGCAAACGAAGGATATATCAAAAGTTTTCAATCAATAAAAGATGATAAACAAGGCATAATCAGAGTAACCTTAAAATATGGACAGAACAAAGCAAAAGTCCTTCAAGGTTTACGCAGAATATCAAAACCAGGACTTCGTATGTATGCAAACTGCGAAGATATGCCAAAGGTAATGAGAGGGCTAGGAATAGCTATCGTTTCAACATCTAAAGGCGTAATGACTGATAAAGCCGCAAGAGCACAAAACGTCGGTGGCGAAGTTTTAGCTTTTGTATGGTAATGGAGGAAAAAAATAATGTCAAGAATAGGTAATATGTTAATTACTGTACCAGCAGGCGTTAAAGTGACAATAGATGGTTCTCATATCGAAGTTACAGGCCCTAAAGGTACTCTAAAACGTGATATTCACCCTGAAATGCTTATCAAAATGGAGGGCGACGTAATTACTGTTTCTCGTCCTAGTGATGAGCCAAAACATAAAGCACTACACGGTCTTACTCGTACACTAGTTGCTAATATGGTTGAAGGCGTACACACCGGATTTTCAAAAAAACTTCAAATAAACGGAGTTGGTTACAGAGTTCAAAAACAAGGCAAAACTGTTGTTATGAACCTTGGATTTTCACATCAGGTAGTAATATCTGAAAACGAAGATATAACCCTTGATGTACCGGACGCTAACACAATTATTGTAAACGGTGCTGACAAGCAAATTGTTGGTCAATACGCAGCCGAAGTTCGTGAAAAAAGACCTCCAGAGCCTTATAAAGGTAAAGGAATTAAATACGAAACCGAAGTTATCCGTCGTAAAGAGGGTAAAGCAGGTAAAGGTGCTAAGAAATAATAAAAGAGTTTTCGCAAGAATTTTACTGGGTGTATTTTTAGTAAAATATCCTCTTAAATATGCCTAAATTAAGTAAAATCTTGAAAAATATGAAAGGAGAAACTAAAAATGATTATCAAAAAAGATAAAAATATCTCAAGAGTTAAAAGACATAAGAGAGTTCGTGCTAAAATTGCAGGAACAACAGCTTGTCCTCGTCTAAACGTTTATAGATCCCTTAAAAACATCTATGCACAAATTATAGACGATACAACAGGAAAAACCCTAGTTACATCATCAACTCTAGACAAAGATTTCAGTGGTAATGGTGGAAATGCTGAGGCTGCAAAGTGGGTAGGAAATGCTATTGCAGAGAAAGCTATTAAAGCCGGAATTAAAGAAGTTGTATTCGATAGAGGCGGATTTGTATACCACGGTAGAGTAAAAGAACTAGCAGAAGGCGCCAGAGCAGGCGGACTTTTGTTCTGATTTAAGGAGGAAAAACAATGTCTAATATTATTGACCCAGCTACACTTGATCTTAAAGAAAGAGTTGTGTCCTTAAATCGTGTTTCTAAAACCGTTAAGGGCGGACGTATTTTTAAATTCGCAGCATTAATCGTAGTCGGCGATTCAAATGGTGTTGTAGGCTTTGGCCTTGGTAAAGCTTCAGAAGTTCCTGATGCAATACGTAAAGGTATAGAAGATGCTAAAAAGAATATTTTTAGAGTTTCTATGAAAGGCACTTCAATCCCACACGAAACTGTTGGTCAGTTTTGTGCATCAAACGTTATCTTGAAGCCAGCAGCACCAGGTACTGGTGTTATAGCAGGCGCTTCAGTTCGTGCTGTAATTGAAATGGCAGGAATAAAAGATATTCGTACTAAAGCATTAGGCTCTAGAAATCCAAGAAACGTTGTAAATGCTACTATCAATGGATTAAAATCAATCCGTAACGCAGAACAAGTAGCACAAGCTCGTTCTAAAACTGTTGAAGAAATTTTAGGATAGGGGGATATTTAAATGCCAAACAAGAAAACAGACAATAAAAAGGTTAAAATAACCCTAGTAAAAAGCCTAATAGGTCGTCAAGATGACCAGATTGCAACTGCAATATCACTAGGTCTTAGAAAGATTAATGATGTTACAATTCAAACTGCAAACGATGCTACCTTAGGTAAGATTAATAAAATAACTCATCTTGTCGTAGCACAAGAAGTTGAGTAAGGGGGTGTCCTAGTTGAAAATATTTGAACTTTCACCAGCAAACGGCTCTACTAAAGAAGTAAAAAGAAAAGGTAGAGGCACAGGTTCAGGAAACGGAAAAACCGCAGGAAAAGGTCACAAAGGTCAAAACGCACGTTCAGGCGGCGGAGTAAGACCGGGCTTTGAAGGAGGACAGATGCCTATTCAAAGAAGACTTCCAAAACGTGGATTCCATAATATCTTTGCTAAAGAGTACGCTATTGTAAATGTTGATACCCTTGCAAACTATGCAGACGGCACCGAAGTTACAGTAGAGAAATTAATCGAAGATAAAATCATCAAAAAATCATACGACGGTTTAAAAGTTTTAGGCCGTGGCGAAATTAAAAATAAAATCACCGTTAAAGCAGTAAAAATATCTGGTTCTGCAAAGGAAAAGATTGAAGCTGCCGGTGGAAAAGCAGAGGTGATATAAAGTGTTCGAAGTTGCAAGAAATGCTTTCAAAGTATCAGATTTGCGCAGGAAAATACTTTATACAATCCTTATAATCGTTTTGTTTAGACTAGGTTCTGCAATCCCTGTTCCATTTATTGATGCAACAGGCCTTGCTGGATTATTCGCAGCTCAAGATGGTGTTTTAGGTCAAGGCGGTATGTTTAATTTCTTAAACATAATGGCAGGCGGAGCATTATCTAAAGCTTCTATATTTGCAATGTCAATCGGACCTTACATTACAGCGTCTATCGTAATGCAGCTTTTATCTTATGCAATTCCTCCTCTTGAAAGATTACAAAAAGAGGGCGAAGAGGGCAGAAAGAAAATTGCTCAAATTACAAGATATGTTACAATAGTTTTAGGACTAGTTGAAGGCTTTGGCTTCTATTCTATCCTAGCTAATGAACAGGGCATTGTAAAGTATCATGGAAATTGGTTTGCAACCATAGTAATTGTGCTTTGTTTTGGAGCCGGTACAGCTATCATTATGTGGCTCGGTGAAAAGATAAACGAAGTGGGTATCGGAAATGGTATTTCTATTATCCTATTCGCATCTATCGTATCTAGAGGACCTCAAATGGTACTTTATGTATGGGAAGCACTTGTAAAACAAAACTTATATTGGCTAGCAGCAGTAGTTATTATAGTGGCTGTGGCTTTGATTGTTTCTATCGTCGTTATGAACGACGCAGAACGAAGAGTTCCAATTCAATATGCAAAACGAGTAGTTGGCAGAAAAATGTACGGTGGACAAAACACTCATTTACCTTTAAAGGTTACTATGACTGGTGTTCTACCAATAATCTTTGCTAGTTCATTTGTAATGTTACCAGCAACTATTTCAGCCTTTTTCCCAAATTCAGGTTTTGCAAACTTTATCACAAAGTATTTTGGATACACTTCAATTCCTTACGCAATAATTTATTTCGTTTTAATTATCGCTTTCAACTATTTCTACGTTTCAATGCAGTATAATCCTGTTGAGATGTCAAATAATATTAAGCAAAATGGTGGATTTATTCCGGGTATTCGTCCAGGTAAACCAACCTCAGACTTCATTTCAAAGATTTTAAACAAAGTATCACTTATAGGTGCTCTATTCTTAGGCCTTATAGCTGTACTTCCAATCTTTATGAATAATGTTCTTAATATTAATATAGCACTCGGTGGTACATCAATACTTATCGTAGTAGGTGTAGTACTCGAAACTATGAAACAGTTAGAATCTCAGATGCTAATGAGGCACTATAAGGGATTCTTAGAATAATAAAAAGCTAGATTCTTAGTAAAAAGGATGGCTGTTAAATGAAAATAATATTACTTGGCGCACCCGGTTCGGGAAAAGGTACTCAAGCTGAAAATATCAGTCGTGACCTTAATATACCAACAATTTCAACCGGAAACTGTCTTAGAGAAGCAGTTAAAAATAAGACTGAAATAGGTATTTTCGCTAAAAGCTTTATGGATAGCGGAAACCTTGTTCCAAATGATGTTGTAATCGGTATTATTAAGGAAAGGCTAAAGTGCGAGGATTGTCAAAACGGATTTATCCTGGATGGCTTTCCACGCAACGTGCCTCAGGCTATTGCCCTTCAAGATATGGGAATTATAATAGATAAAGTTATCTGTTTAGAGATAAACGATGAAACTATTGTAAAAAGAATGTCAGGTCGTCGCTCTTGTCTTAAATGCGGAGCATCATACCACACAGAATATAAGCCGTCTAAGGATAATATCACTTGTGATTTATGCGGAGATGCCCTTGTTGTTCGTGAGGATGATAAGCCCGAAACAGTCTTGTCAAGGCTCGAAGTTTTTCATAAGGAAACTCAGCCACTTATTGATTATTATAATAGTAAAAACATTTTATCAGTTGTAAAAGGTCAAGAAAAAATCTCTGATACCACAGCTTTAGTGGAAAAAGTATTAAAATCATAAAGTTTAACTTTTGGAATTAGAAATGATTATAATTAAAAATCAAAAAGATATTGCAGGTATGAGAATTGCTTGTAAAATTAGCGCAGGTGCGTTAGCGTACGCAGGAAAAAACATTAGAGAAGGTATGACCACTAAAGAACTAGATAGTTTAGTGCATGATTATATCGTCGGAAAAAAAGCAAAACCCTCTTTTTTAGGGTATGACGGATTTCCCGCCAGTGCTTGTATTTCTATAAACGATGAGGTAATTCACGGAATACCGGGAGCTAGAGTTTTGAAAAGCGGCGATATCGTAAGCGTTGATGTTGGTGCCTATATCGGAGGTTATCACGGAGATTGTGCAAACACCTTTATAGTCGGTAACACAACCAAAAAAGCAAAAGAACTAATCGATGTAACAACAAATAGCTTTTATGAGGCTATAAAATATGCCAAAGTTGGTTATCGTCTAGGTGATATCGGAGCCGCTGTTGATGAATACGTTAAAGAATTCGGATTTTCAACAGTAAAAGACTTCGTAGGACACGGCGTAGGCCACGATTTGCACGAAGATCCTTCTGTCCCAAATTTTGGGAAAGCAGGTAGAGGAATTCGTTTAAGCTCGGGAATGACTATTGCAATAGAACCGATGATAAACGAAGGAACCGATAGAATTAGAGTGCTGTCAAACGATTGGACCGTAGTTACAGCGGATAGTAAACTATCAGCTCATTATGAAAATACTATACTGATTACAGATGGGTCACCGGAAATCTTAACAGTAGTATAAGGTATGATTATGGAAATTCAAAAAGGCGATATAGTAGTTTCTCTAGCAGGCAGAGATAAAAATAAGCTTTTATTCGTTCTTTATATCGAAGGCGAAAATGCTTTTTTGGCAGACGGAATAGTCCGTCATTTAGAAAAGCCAAAAAAGAAAAAGCTAAAACATCTTTCTTTTTATAAAAGGGAAGAAACATCTGCCATTAGAAGTAAAATACTAAAAGGCGAAGAGCTAAATAATGCTCAAATAAGAAAAGAAATAAGAATACAAGATAATTCAGTAGGAGGTTATGCAGCTTGTCAAAAGATGACGTAATAGAATTCGAAGGTGTGGTTTTGGAAGCTTTGCCAAACGCAATGTTTTCAGTTGAACTGCCGAATGGGCATAAAATATTAGCTCATATTTCTGGCAGATTAAGAATGAATTACATTAAGATATTACCAGGAGATAAAGTTACAGTAGAAATGTCTCCATACGATTTAACCAAAGGAAGAATTACTTGGAGAGCAAAATAATATAAAAACAAGTTTGTTGCCTAAACCGTCAACAGCAGCAAATGAGAGTAATGTGATGGCGGAGAAATGGAGCTTTTTATGAAAGTAAGACCTTCTGTAAAACCAATTTGTGAAAAGTGTAAAATCATCAGAAGAAAAGGCAAAGTAATGGTTATATGCGAAAACCCTAAGCATAAGCAAAAACAAGGCTAATAAACAAAAAAATGCACTGCCTTAATCACTATGGCTGAGTGTGATAGAAATATTATGCTAGTGTTAATGTAGATGTGGAGAATTATTAATTTATTTTAAGGGAGATGGAATAATGGCAAGAGTAGCAGGTGTAGATTTACCTAATGAAAAAAGAGTAGAAATAGGGCTTACCTATATATTTGGTATAGGAAGAACACGCGCTATGAAAATACTAACAGAATCAAAAATTAACCCAGACACTAGAGTTCGTGATTTAACAGATGAAGACCTTCAAAAAATAAGAGATTTCATCGAGAAGAACTATACTGTTGAAGGCGATTTGCGTCGTGATACAGCACTTGATATCAAGCGCCTTATCGAAATAGGATGCTATCGTGGAATAAGACATAGAAAAGGCTTACCTGTAAGAGGTCAACGCTCAAAGACCAACGCACGCACAAGAAAAGGTGCTAAAAAGACAATCGCAAACAAGAAGAAATAATTAAGGCTATCTTTATACAGTCTAATCTATCTTAATTGAGAGGAGAATTACAATGGCTAAACAAGTAATGAAAAAATCAACAATAAGACGTCGTCGTGACAAGAAAAACATTGAAAAGGGCGCAGCTCATATTCAAAGTACATTCAACAACACGATAGTTACAATTACTGATGTAAACGGTAACGCATTATCATGGGCATCATCAGGAGGTTTAGGCTTCCGTGGCTCAAGAAAATCAACACCATATGCATCACAAATGGCAGCAGAAACAGCAGCAAAAGCAGCAATGGAACACGGACTTAAATCCGTAGAAGTTTTTGTTAAAGGACCGGGTAGCGGAAGAGAAGCAGCGATTCGTGCTTTACAATCAGCAGGACTAGAGATTAATATGATTAAAGATGTTACTCCAATTCCTCATAATGGTTGTAGACCACCAAAACGCAGAAGAGTATAATAAATTACAGGAGGTGTATTTAATTGGCAAGATATACAGGATCAGTTTGCAGATTATGCAGAAGAGAAAATCAAAAGTTATTTTTAAAGGGCGATAGATGTTACTCAGATAAATGCGCACTATCAAGAAGAGCGTATGCACCGGGTCAACACGGACAGAGCCGTAAAAAGAACTCCGAGTACGGACTACAACTTCGTGAGAAGCAAAAGGCAAGACGTTTTTATGGCATTTTAGAAAGTCAATTCGAAAAATACTTTTTAATGGCTGAGAAACAAAAAGGACAAGCAGGTGAAAACTTACTTAGAATTTTAGAGAGCAGATTAGATAACACAGTTTACAGATCAGGCTTTGCTATGTCTAGACCTGAAGCACGTCAGCTCGTTCTTCACGGTCACTTTACAGTAAATGGCAAAAAAGTTAATATTCCATCATACCTTATTAAGGCATCTGATGTAATAGCGTTAAAAGAAGAGAGCAAGAGCTCAGAGAAAATTAAAGCAATCTTAGAAGCAAACAACAAAAAGCCACTACCAGCATGGCTAACAGTTGATTGGGATAACGGATTTGCAAAAGTAGTTTCTCTACCGGCAAGAGAAGATATTGACCTACCGGTTGAAGAGCATTTAATCGTAGAGTATTATTCAAAATAATAATGGGTAGCCTTTAAAAAGCAAAATTATGTTTTCATATTTTTTGCTTTATAAGGCACTTTATGACTAAATTTCTTTTTAAAAGCGTTTTATAAATCAAAAGTCAACAATAGGAGGTAAATTGCGTGATAGAATTTGAAAAACCACATGTAGAGGTTTGTGATATATCAGAGGATTTATCATATGGAAAATTCGTCGTAGAACCACTTGAAAGAGGATATGGTATGACTCTTGGTAACTCAATGAGAAGAATTTTACTCTCATCACTACCGGGCGTTGCTCCAATTTCTGTTAAAATAGATGGCGTACAACACGAATTTTCCACAATAGCTGGCGTTAAAGAAGATGTTACAGAGATTATTCTCAATGTAAAATCTATTATCGCTAAACTATATTCCGATACATCAAAAGTAGTCTACATAGACGCCCAAGGCGAATGTGAAATTACTGCCGGTGATATAAAGTGTGACAGTGAAGTTGAAATAATTAATAAAGACCTTCATATAGCATCTTTAAACACAGACGGTCGTTTGTATATGGAAATCACATTATCCCATGGTAGCGGTTATGTTTCTGCTGAAAGAAATAAAAAAGAGCTAACCGGAGTAATCGGTGTTATACCAGTAGATTCAATCTATACTCCAGTAGTTAAAGTAAACTATTCTATTACTAACACTAGAGTTGGTAATGTAACAGACTTTGACAAACTCACATTAGAAGTAAAAACCGATGGCACCATTACAGCACAGGAAGCAGCATCGTTCGCAGCAAAAATAATGAGCGAACACCTAAATCTATTCATCGACCTTTCAGTAACAGCTCAAGATAGCGGTGTGTGGTCAGTACCTCAAGAAGCAGGCTTCGATAAGGTACTAGAGATGACAATAGAAGAGATGGAACTTTCAGTTAGATCTTTCAACTGCTTAAAACGTGCTGGAATAAATACAGTCGAAGATTTAGTTAAAAAATCACAAGATGATATGATAAAAGTAAGAAACCTAGGTAAAAAATCATTAGATGAAGTCATCTTAAAACTAGATTTCTTAGGTCTTTCTCTAAGTCAGGAAGATGAATAATTAAGGGAGGTAACTATTATGCCTGGAACTCGTAAACTAAATAAAGCAACCGATCATAGAATGGCAATGCTCCGTGCAATGACTACTTTTTTATTAGAGAATGGTAAAATCGAAACAACTTTAATAAAAGCTAAAGAAGTTAGAGCAACAGCTGAAAAAATGATAACTCTTGGTAAAAGAAACGATCTTCATACAAGAAGACAAGCAATGACTTTTATTACTAAAGAAGATGTTGTTAAAAAATTGTTTGATGAAATCGCTCCTAAATATAAAGAGCAAAACGGCGGCTATACAAGAATATATAAAATCGGCCCAAGAAGAGGCGACGCTGCGGAAATGGCTATTATTGAATTAGTTTAATTTCATGTTTATATCACCTACTATGTACAGAAATGTTATAGTAGGTGATTTTTTT
>JAVVYT010000038.1:0-11721 GCA_036650995.1 Clostridia bacterium
ATCATACCTTAGTGAAGAAAAATGCAGAGCATTTATCTTCCAAAGCAAAGCTTGACTTTGCGTTTGCGTTATCTTCCAAAGCAAAATTTATTTTTGCGTTTGTATTATTATAGAGCGGCTTTGCGGGAGAGGTTTACTCTGCCTTGGTCGTCGATTTCTAGGATTTTTACCATAATGACGTCGCCTACTGTTACTACGTCTTCTACGTTTTCTACACGTCTATTTTCTAGTTGTGAGATATGAACTAGTCCCTCTTTACCTGGCAAGAACTCTACGAAAGCGCCGAATTTCATTAGACGAGTTACACGGCCTTGATAGATTTCGCCAACTACTGGGTCTGTTACGATACCTTTAATGATTGCAAGAGCTGCCTCGCCTGCCTCTTGGTCTACTGATGCTATAAACACTCTGCCATCGTCTTCAATATCGATTTTAGCGCCGGTATCCGCAATAATCTTTTGGATTACACAGCCACCTTTTCCGATTACGTCACGGATTTTTTCTGGGTCGATATTTAGAGTTATCATTTTAGGAGCGTATTTAGAAAGAGTTTCACGAGGAGCTGGGATTGCTTTTAGCATTACATCATCGATAATATGCTCTCTTGCCTTTTTGGTTTGAGCGAACGCATTTTTGATTATTTCAGGTGTAAGTCCGTCTATTTTAAGATCCATTTGGATAGCTGTAATACCTTTTTTAGTACCTGCTACTTTAAAGTCCATATCGCCGAAGAAGTCCTCAAGACCTTGAATATCAAGCATTGTGATAAATCTATCACCCTCTGTAATAAGACCGCATGAAATGCCTGCAACAGGGGCTTTTATTGGTACACCTGCGTCCATTAGTGCTAGTGTTGATGCACAGATAGAGCCTTGTGAAGTTGAGCCATTTGAAGTTAATATTTCAGAAACTAAGCGGATAGTATAAGGGAACTCTGCCTCAGATGGGATAACTGGAAGTAATGCACGTTCAGCTAAAGCACCGTGACCAATTTCACGTCTACCAGGTCCACGAGATGGCTTTGTTTCACCAACTGAGTAGGATGGGAAGTTATAATGATGAATATAACGTTTGAAATCGTCATCATCAAGTCCGTCTAGGAGCTGTTGCTCTCTAACTTGACCTAATGTTGCAATGGTTAGCACCTGAGTTTGACCACGAGCGAAAAGTCCGCTACCGTGAACTCTTGGAAGAAGAGAAACTTCTGCATGAAGTGGACGCAAATCATCAATGCCACGTCCGTCAACACGTTTGCCCTCATCAAGTATCCAGCGACGTACGATTAGCTTTTGAAGTTTATACATACACTCGCCTATTTCACTCTCACGGCCTTCGTAAATCTCTGCAAAATGAGCATACACATCATCGAAAATTGGCTTTAAATTAGCCTCTCTAACGTTTTTATCATCGGTATACAAAGCAATTTTTAGTCTGTCTATTGCAAACTCTTTAACTGCCTCGAACATATCGTGGTCTACTTCGCATGAAATAAACTCTAGCTTTTCTTTGCCTATTTCTGCTACTATTTCATTTATGAAACCAACTGTCTTTTTAATCTCTTCGTGTGCTTTCATAATAGCGTCATACATAATATCATCAGCTATTTCATTAGCACCAGCCTCGATCATAACAACCTTTTCAAGTGAGCCTGAAACTGTTAAGTTAAGGTCTGAAACTTCTCTTTGCTCAGCTGTTGGATTCATAATAATCTCGCCATCAATATAGCCAACGTTCATACCTGAGATAGGTCCATTAAATGGAATATCAGAGATAGAAACAGCGATACTAGCGCCTATCATAGCGGCAATTTCAGGTGAATTATCAGGGTCTACTGATAGTACAAGAAGATTTATAGCAACATCATTTCTCATATCTTTAGGGAATAGCGGACGCATTGGGCGGTCGATTACACGGGATACTAAAATCGCCTTTTCAGATGGACGTCCCTCTCTTTTCATAAAGCTACCAGGGATTTTACCAACTGCATACAAACGTTCCTCATAATCTACTGATAGTGGGAAAAAATCTACACCATCACGTGGTTTTGCGGACATAGTAGCGGTTGCTAAAATTGCTGTTTCGCCATAGCGAACAAGGCAAGAACCGTTTGCAAGCTCTGCCATTTTTCCTGTTTCGATAACAAGTGGTCTGCCTGCAAGGGTTGTTTCAAATTTTCTGAATTTTTCGTACATTTTTAATACTTCCTTTTTTTCTTAATTTTTTATTTTTAAGAACTTTCTCGTTTAACACTTAAAAAAGATATTAAGCAGTTTTAATACATTTCTTAAATGCTAAAACGTTCGTTCTTTAAAAATTAGACTAATAACTCTATAAAGTTGCCTTTTGAAATAATACTACCACAATGTAAAAAAAGAGGCAAAACGCAAAGTTTCGCCTCAAATTTAATATTATTTTCTTAGGCCGAGTTTAGCGATAGTTGCACGGTATCTCTCAATATCTTTATTAGAAAGATATTTAAGAAGATTTCTTCTTTTACCAACCATCTTTAAAAGACCACGTCTTGAGTGGTGGTCGTGGCTATGCTCTCTTAAATGCTCAGTTAACATATTAATTCTTTTGGTTAATATAGCTATCTGCACTTCAGGAGAACCAGTATCGGTTTCGTGGGTACGGTTTTCTACGATTACTTCTTGTTTTAATTCTTTAAGCATAATAAATTCACCTTTCTTTAAAATATCATTCCTGCATAGCATAGGGCAAGGTTTAGGTGATTGCCTATTTAAAACAGGCTGTATCCTTACTCCAAGCAATGGGATATGGCTAGCAAAAGCCTATACTTTTACTAACTTAGTTATTATAGCATAATAGCTTTTAGTTGTCAAATATTTTACCTAAAATAAATCTACTATTAATTCCTTACTACCAACCGCTAAATATCGCCCCTCACTTACTTTTTTTCTTTAAAGCATATCTAAAATCTCAAAGCCAAAAAAGCTTATAAAGTTTACAGTCTAATCATTCGGTAGCCTATGCCAATGTGGGTTTGGATATATTGCATAGAGGAAGAGGCTTCTATTTTTTTGCGGAGTGTTGCCATAAAAACTCTAAGGGAAGCTACATCATTATCCCAAGATGTTCCCCAAATTTCTTTGGTTAAAAACGTGTGCGTTAAAACCCTGCCAACGTTTTTAGAAAGTATGCAAAGCAGTTTTAGCTCAATCGGGGTTAGGTGTAGCTGGGTATCGTTCATATATGCACAGCCGGAGGCGTAGTCGATTTTTAATTCACCATTTGTAAAAACAGAGTTTGTAACATTTTCTGAATCCTTAATGTAACAAAGTCGCCTAAAAGTTACTCTAAGCCTTGCTAAAAGCTCCTCAACAGAGAATGGTTTTGTAATATAATCATCAGCTCCGGCATCGAGGGCGGCTATTTTATCGGTGTCCTCACTTCTTGCACTGATAACGATAATCGGCATTTTAGACCAAAGACGGATTTTTTTTATAACATCAATTCCATCAATGTCGGGAAGTCCTAAATCGAGTAGTACAACCGACGGATTGTGAGAGGACGCCTCGAGAATTGCGGACTTTCCGTTAGGCGCTGTTAAATATTTATAGTCGTGCGTTTCAAGCGTTGTGATGATTAAATTTCTAATCGCTGTGTCGTCTTCTACTACTAATATAACGGGCTTATTCATATAAAATAACCTCCTTTAATGGTAAGGTGAAGTTGAAAATAGTGCCTTTGGGGTGATTGTCTTTAGCTGTAATTGTGCCATTGTGTGCGGTGATTATTGATTTGCAAAGTGCAAGCCCTAACCCTAGTCCTCGCCTGCTGTCGGTGGATTTTATGTTCGTTGTGTAAAACATATCAAATATCTTGTCTTTATCCTCGTCTGAAATTCCATTTCCTGTGTCCGAAATTGAAACTTGTGCCATTTTATCGGATTTTGAAACGCTAATAGTTATGATAGACCCTTTGTCTGTGTACTTTATTGCGTTGTCAATAATATTTATTATCACCTGAATGATAAGCCTTGCGTCCATCTGCGCTAAAATATACTCGTCGTTTTTTATAAAGTTAATCGTATGCTCTGTGCTTTTCCTATTTATGTGTAAAATAGCTTCTGAGATGACATCATCTATTAGTTCGGGATTTGTTTTGATGTTCATCGTGCCATCTTCTATCCTTGTGACGGAGAGTAGATTTTCTACTAGATTTATAAGCCATAATGAGTCGTCATAGATGTCCTCGTATAGCCTTTTTTTCTTGTCAATAGTTAGTCTGTTGTCATCGGTTAAAAGAATTCCGGCATTACCTGATATCGATGTGAGCGGAGTGCGTAAATCGTGCGAAATTGCCCTTAATAGGTCGGCTCTTAACTGCTCGTTTTTTGCGGTTAAGGTAGCTAATGCTTTGTCTAAAGCGATTTGCTCATTTTCGAGCGCTAACGCACATTCCCCTAAAACAGATAGTAAAAGGCTACTTTCAAATGCCGATAAAGGCTCTTTTTGTAGCGCTATCCCTACCACTCCGTATACTTTGCTGTTTACCCTGACCGCTAAATAAAGACATTTAGAGTCCCCTAAAGTGTTGGTGGTGGCACCTGCGTGCTTGTTGTTTTTTAAAACCCAGCTGACAACCGCCTTTTCTTTTACTGTTATATAATCTCTCAAAACTTGCTCTTTGTTTTCACTAAAAATAATAGGGTCTGCTAGCTCAAAGTTTGTGTGAGAGTAAAAAATAATGTCCTTTCTTAGTAGCTTTTGTAGCTGACTTCCGGTGACATTTATAATGCTGTCTTTACTTTTCGCTTTTTGAAGTAGCTGATTTGTTTCAAGTAAAATATTAGTCCTGTACGCAGTTTTTGCCGCCGCTTTTGCGTGCTGTTTTATCTTGACCGCTAAGCTACTCGTGATAAAAGCAGAAATAAACATAATTAAAAAGGTGATAGGATACCCTTGATCATACGCATTGAGGGTAAATATTGGCTCTGTAAAGAAAAAGTTAAAAACCAAAACACTCAAAACAGAAGAGATAATGCTGTAAATTCGCCCTGTCGTAATTATAGAGGTAACCAGTACACTTAGTATGTAGATAGTTATTATGTTAGCTTCACTAAACCCTAGATTGTAAAAAATAAATCCAATTAAAGTGGCAAGGATAAGGAGCGATACACTTTTTAAAACATCTAAAACGCTAATCTTTGGTATCCCTTTTTTTCGCTCGTGATGCTTGTATGGTGCTACTTTGTCGGGGATAATGTAAATATCTAGCTTTGGTGCTAATAACGTTAGCTGTTCGGTTAATGAAGCTTTGCTGAAAATGTGCTTTCTTTTGACATTGTTTCGCCCTAAAACTATTTTTGAAACACTCGATAACCGTGCAAATTCCGCAATTCCAAAAGCTATGTCATCACCATATATCGTTTCAATCGTTGCCCCTAACTGCTGTGCTAAACGTATGTTTGCTCGAAGCCTTGTTTTATCCTCTTCGCTCATAGTAGAAAAACTAGGCGTTTCAACAAAAAGTGCTGTAAAACTCCCCTTAAAAGCACTCGCCATTCTAGAGGCTGTTCGGATAATTTTAGCGTTGCTCGGGGAAGAGGATAGGCATACTAAAATATGCTCGTCGGTGTAATAGTCGGCACTTTTAGTGGCCCTTGTTTTGTCGGTAATCTTGTTTATTCGGTCGGCACATCTTCTAAGTGCTATCTCACGAAGTGCAATTAGATTGTCAATGCTGAAAAAGTTCGTAAGCGCCCTTTTTGCCTGCTCCTCTTTGTAAATCTTACCGAGGTTTAACCGCTCAATTAGCTCACCAGGCTCAATGTCTACAAGCTCTACTTGATTTGCTGTGTCAAAAATATGATCGGGTATTCGCTCTTTTACGATAACGCCAGTAATTGAGCTTACCATATCGTTTAAACTCTCAATATGCTGAACATTAACAGTAGTATACACATCAATTCCGGCAGTTAAAAGCTCCTCTACATCTTGATATCGCTTAGTGTGCCGACAGCCATTTGCGTTTGTGTGCGCTAGCTCGTCCACTATTATAAGGGAGGGCTTTGCTTTAATTGCAAGGTCTAAGTCAAACTCGTTTATCGTAATGTTACTGTGGGTAACTTTTTTTGTAGGTAAAAGATAAAGTCCGTTTAAAAGTGCGGTTGTTTGTGGACGTGAATGTGGCTCAATGTAGCCGATAATTACATCAACACCGTGCTTTTTAGCAGCTCTTGCGGCTTTCAACATAGCATAGGTTTTTCCAACTCCTGCCGCATACCCAAAAAATATCTTGAGATGCCCTCTAGTGCTGGACTCTTCCTCTTGCTGTATCTGATTTAAAATAATGTTGGGGTCTTTTCGTGTATCGTCCACTATCTCACCACCTCTTTTTATGAGTATATCATACTTTTTTAAAAAATAAAACTATTTTAATATCCCGTCTAGCATTAAATTTACCTCTAAAACATTAACGGTGTCCTCGCCTATAAATCCTAGTAGTTTTTTAGTGGTGCATTTTTCTATAATCTCTTTTATCTCTTCTTGAGTCTTGTTATTTTTTGTCGCAAGCCTTGGTACTTGATAATTAGCGGCGTTTAGCGAAATGTGTGGGTCTAGTCCACTTCCAGAGCAAGTGACTAAATCTACCGGCACTTTTGCAGTGTCCATATCGGGATTTTGTGCTTTAATTTTACTAACCCTTTCCTCTATTAGCTCTTTATACTCGTCACTTGCCGGGGACTTGTTAGAGGGAATAGCGTAGAGTAAAGGCTTTTCGTTTTCATCTTTAAATGTTTTGGTGTCAATGTTCATAATTCTTCCAAACATATGGTTTTCCTTTTCAAATGGCTGTGCTAAAAGATAACTGCCATACTTTTTCCCATCAACTTCTATTATGCTACCATTTGCCTTGTCTTTAAAGAAAAGCTCAGCAAAACCTGTAATTAATAGGGTGTAGAGGATACCGCAAATTATGGTAAAGATAAGTAATAAAAAGATAGCACGAGGTAATAACTCTTTTAAATTTTTCATTTTAATAAAATCCCTTTCGATAAATATTTTTTTAAACAAGATGTAGAAAAACTAGCAGAATGTCAATTAGCTTAATGCAGATAAAGGGTGCTATAAGTCCACCTAGTCCGTAGATTAAAAGATTTCTTTGAAGTAGCTTTCCTGCCGATACTTCACGATATTTAACACCGTGTAGTGCAAGCGGAATTAACGCTATTATGATAAGTGCATTATAAATTATTGCCGATAAAACAGCACTTTCAGGAGAGTGTAAATTCATTATGTTAAGGGCTGATAGCTGTGGGTAAATGCCGATAAATAATGCCGGTATTATGGCAAAATACTTTGCTAAATCGTTAGCTATTGAAAAAGTCGTGAGGCTCCCTCTTGTCATAAGCAGTTGCTTTCCTATTCTTACAATGTCAATAAGCTTTGTGGGTGAAGAGTCTAAATCCACCATATTCCCTGCCTCTTTTGCCGCCTGCGTTCCTGTGTTCATAGCAACCGCAACGTCTGCTTGTGCTAGTGCCGGTGCGTCGTTTGTGCCGTCACCTGTCATTGCAACAAGATGCCCTTTTGCCTGAAAATCTCGAATCATAAAAAGCTTGCCCTCTGGTGTCGCCTCTGCAAGAAAATCATCCACCCCTGCCTCTGCCGCAATGGCTGCCGCTGTTTGTGGGTTGTCACCGGTTATCATTATTGTCTTTATCCCCATTTTGCGAAGGTCAGAAAACTTCTCTCGTACCCCTTGTTTTATGATGTCTTTAAGATGTACTACCCCTAAAACCTTACTGTTTTTAATTACAACAAGGGGAGTTCCACCTTTGGTAGAGATGTTGTTTACAGCAGTGCTACACTCGTCACTGTATCTTCCGCCACGGGATAAAACATACTCTTTTATAGAGTCGGCAGCACCTTTTAGTATTTCATTGCCATCAAAATTAATGCCACTCATTCGTGTTTTAGCGGTGAAAGGAATAAAGGTAATATCCTTTTTTGTAAGGCTTCGCTCTCTTATGTTAAACTTCTCTTTTGCAAGAATTACAATGCTTCTGCCCTCTGGTGTTTCATCAGATAGTGAAGATAACTGAGCAGCGTTTGCAAGCTCCTCTTGCGATGTACCGTCTACCGGAATGAACTCAAAAGCTTTTCTGTTGCCAAGGGTTATAGTGCCTGTTTTGTCTAGCATTAGTATGTCAACATCACCTGCCGCCTCAATGGCTCTGCCACTCATAGCTAACACGTTTGCACTGTTTAGCCTACTCATACCGGCAATGCCAATGGAGGATAATAATGCACCTATTGTTGTAGGAGCTAGGCAAACTAAAAGAGCTACAAGCGTTGTGATAGACGTTTTATTTATAATACCCGCCTCGTTTGCACAAAAAGTGGAGTAGGTATAAAGTGACATTGTAACTAAAATAAAGATAATCGAAAGAGCTACAAGAAAAATCTGAAGAGCAATTTCATTCGGAGTTTTTTTGCGGGAAGCGCCCTCTACCATTGCTATCATTTTATCTAGAAAACTTTCCCCTTGCTCGTTTGTAACTTTTATTATTATAAAATCAGATAAAACAGTAGTCCCACCCGTTACAGCACTGCGATCACCACCACTCTCACGAATTACAGGAGCTGACTCACCGGTAATGGCACTCTCGTCAACAGATGCTGCTCCGTCAATTACATCACCGTCCGCCGGGATTTGCTCACCTGCTTTTACTATAACTATGTCGCCTTTTTTTAGTAGAGCAGAAGAGGTATAGGTAATTTCATCTTTAGTCGCTACTGATTTAATAAGGGCTGCGTTTACATCTTTTTTAGAAGCACGTAATGAGTCCGCCTGCGCTTTGCCTCGCCCCTCTGCAATTGCCTCTGCAAAGTTTGCAAATAAAACCGTAAACCATAGTATGATAGAAATTGAAATAGTATAGGCGCTACTAGTATCAGAAACTCCAAAGAAAGAGATGATAGCTAGTAGAGTAGTTAAAATAGCGGAAATGTAAACTAAAAGCATAACAGGATTTAAAGCCTGCGTTTTTGGTGATAGCTTTATAAACGACTCTTTTATTGCTAGAAGTATTTGGCTTTTGCCTTCTTTTGATGTTGTCATAGTGAAAAACATATCCTTTCTAAGTTAAATAGAGGCTAAAAATTCTGCGATAGGTCCTAGTGCCAGAGCAGGGAAAAAGCTTAGTGCCCCTATTAGTAGGACGATAAAGATTATAAGAAAGATGAAAAGTGCGTTAGTTGTCGAAAGCGTTCCGGCGGTTGTCGCTATTGTTTTCTTTTTAGCAAGACTTCCGGCAATTGCGAGCGTTCCTATAATCGGGATAAATCTAGCGAAGAGCATAGACAAGCCAAGTGATATATTTATAAATGGCGTGTTTGCGTTAAACCCGGCAAAGGCTGAGCCATTGTTAGCACCAGCTGAAGTGTAGGCGTATAACATCTCTGAAAATCCGTGTGCACCACTGTTACCAAGACTGTTTGTAATAGATGGCACAATAGCGGCAATGCCACTTCCAATTAGAATAGCCACAGGCGTTGCAAGACAAACAACTACCGCCCACTTCATTTCAAAAGGCTCTATCTTCTTGCCGAGAAATTCGGGCGTTCGCCCTACCATAAGTCCAGCTATAAACACCGTCAAAATTGCAAACGCTAGCATACCATAAAGCCCACTGCCAACACCGCCGAAGATAACTTCGCCTAATTGCATTAGTAGCATGGCTATCATTCCGCCAATCGGGGTATAGCTGTCGTGCATAGCATTTACAGAACCACTAGATGCCGCAGTTGTAAACGCAGTCCAGGTGCTAGAGCCTATAATTCCAAATCTGCTTTCTTTGCCCTCCATATTGCCACCACTTTGGTTTATAGAGGATACGTCAACAGTCCCATTTGAAACAAGCTCCGGCGTTGCAGTATGCTCATTTATAGCAATTGTAAACAGTGCGATTACAAGACAAATGAACATTGCAAGGAAAATAGCCACCCCTTGCTTTTTGTTTTTAACCCCTCTTCCAAAGGTAAAACAAAGGGCTACCGGAATTAGTAGAATTGCTATCATCTCAATTAAATTAGTAAAGGGAGAGGGATTTTCTAAAGGGTGCGCCGAGTTTGTACCGAAAAATCCACCGCCGTTTGTACCTGTTTGTTTTATTGCTACTTGACTTGCAGCAGGTCCTTTAGGGATAATCTGCTCTGTTATTATAGTGGCATTTGAAACTATCTTGCCACCAACTGTGACAGTGTTATTTTCTGTGTCTATGATAGCATTTTCTATAATTTCGTTGGTGTCAGTTATTGCAATTGGCTCTAAAAGCGATACAGTTTCAGAGGGTTTTAGAGTTTGGATAACGCCACCGCCAACTAGTAAAAGAGATATCACGATATTTATAGGTAGTAAAATATGAATGATAGAGCGTGTAAAGTCGACAAAAAAATTACCAACTCCGTCTGAGTTTACCTTTATAAAACCACGAATAAGTGCAAATAAAACAGCAATGCCTGTTGCAGCCGATACGAAGTTTTGAACAGTAAGACCTATCATCTGAGTAAAATAGCTTAAAGTACTTTCACCACTATACGATTGCCAGTTTGTGTTTGTGATAAAACTAACCGCTGTGTTAAAGGATAAATCTAGTGGCACGCCGGGAAGATTTTGCGGATTTAGAGGGAGCAAGCCTTGACAAAGTTGTAACAAAAACAAAAAGATAAACCCTACTACTGAAAAAAGTAAAACGCTTATTGTGTATTTTTTAGCCGACATTGTGCGGTCGCTTTTTATCCTCAAAAGCTTGTAAATAGCCGTTTCACAAGGGTTTAGTAGTTTAGATAAAAACGTTTTCTCGCCATTCATTACCTTACCTATGTAGCTACCAAGAGGTATAGCTAGCACTACCAAAATAGCAAGATAAAAGATGTATGTAAAGATAGTAGCCATTATTGTTTGTCCCCTCTCATCAGAATTATAATGTAGTAGCCTAAAAGTATTGTAGCGATTATTCCTATTGCAATTGTAATTATCTGCATAGCTTTTCTCCTTAATTTAATACCATAAATATACCACTGTAAGACTAAAGACGGTGTTAGTAAATCTACTATGAAATTAAGATTGTATAAAGATTTTAAGCTAAAGCCACCAAAAGAGCAATTGGCAGAATAACTATGGTAGTAATTATAGTTATTGTTAAAAGCATAAAAATAGGTGCTAAGATTAAAACACAAATGCTCGATATAATCGGCTTTTTAAATGCGAACTTGTAAAACATTAGAAGAAAAATCTCTTCCTTTTTTTTAATAAAGCTAAACATTTTTTATCCCCTCCAATATCTATATTATAAACGCACGTCTATAAAAACGGTGAAAGCATTTGCCCCCATAACATTAATATTAGATAAAGATACCACCCCCCAAATTAAAATTCTTCAGACAATTTAAAATCCCCAAAATTCTTAACTAGATAGATTTACAATATCATAGATACTTATTCACCACAAATGATATCATGATATCATTTGATAGAATATAATGATGATGAAAATAATTTTGATTAAAAAAAGAAAGACTAAAATTGATTAGTCTTTCTAGGGGGTTTATATCTTACCTTAGTGAAGAAGAAACACAAAGTGGTACTTCTTCTAAAGCAAAACTTGTTTTATATCATACATTATTGAAGAAGGAACACATATTTATTTATTCCTTGTTAGAGAAAAATGCATAGCATTTATCTCCAATA
>JAVVYT010000039.1:0-11656 GCA_036650995.1 Clostridia bacterium
ACCATAATTTCATAGGTACTTCGCTCGTTCATTACACCGTGCTGATGAATACCTGCCTCGTGTGCAAAGGCATTAGCACCAACTATTGGCTTTGTTGGATTAATAGATACACCGGTTATCTGTGACACTAGTTTACAAGTGCGATATATCTTTTTAGTATCAATATTTGTAGTTACATCAAGATACTTTTCTTTAACTTTAAGTGCCATTACTATCTCTTCAAGTGACGCATTTCCGGCACGCTCGCCAATACCATTTATGCAACATTCTACCTGTGTTGCCCCTGCATTTACAGCGGCTATTGAATTAGCTACTGCAAGTCCTAAATCGTTATGATTATGGGTTGATACTGTGACCTTTTCAATGCCATTTACGTTATTCATAATATATTTTATATACTCATAAACTTCGTCTGGGGTATTATAGCCTACTGTATCAGGAATATTTATAACCTTTGCCCCTGCTTTTATGGCGTTTGTAAACACCGCTACTAAAAAGTCTTTATCACTTCTGCAAGCGTCCTCAGCTGAAAATTCAACGTTTGAACATTTGCCTACCGCATATTTTACCATCTCGTATGTTCTATCTAAAACCTCTTGTTTTGTCATATGTAGCTTATACTTCATATGAATATCAGAGGTTGCCAAAAACGTATGTATTCTAGGGCAAGTAGCATTTTTAACCGCACTAAAAGCGGCATCAATATCTTCTATTGTCGCCCTTGCAAGACTTGCTACTTCTGCGTTTGTGATGATTTTAGACACTTCTTCAACCGCTTTAAAATCTCCGGGAGAGGTAATCGCAAAACCTGCCTCGATAATATCAACACCTAAAACTTCAAGTGCTTTTGCAATCTGCAACTTCTCCTGTAAATTCATACTGCACCCTGGGGACTGCTCACCGTCACGCAGTGTAGTATCAAATATTTTAATTTTTCTTTGCATAATAAAGTCAAATCCTTTCGATTTTTACAGCCTTAGCTAAAACCTCTTTTTTTAGAAATATTACCACTAAGATAGTATTGCGCCTTTGTCTGCTGAAGAAACAAGCTTTGCATATCTTGATAGATAGCCTTCTTTAATTTTAGGCTCTTTTATAGTAAGTTTTGAAAGTCTGTTTTTAATTTCTTCCTCTGAAACTTTAAGCTCTATTTTATTATTTTCAATGTCTATTTCTATCTTGTCACCATTCTCTATAATGGCAATTTCCCCGCCACTCATAGCCTCAGGAGAAATATGCCCGATAGCCGCTCCCTGAGTAGCTCCTGAAAATCTTCCGTCTGTAATAAGCGCAACATCAGCACCTAATCCCATTCCAACAATAGCTGACGTTGGTGTTAACATTTCACGCATACCAGGTCCACCCTTAGGTCCTTCATATCTTATTACAACAACATCACCTTTTATAATTTCTCCGCCAAAAATAGCTGTTGTTGCATCTTCTTCACTATCAAAAACCTTAGCATTTCCAGTAAAGTTTAGCATAGATTTAGCTACTGCACTTTTTTTAACGACACAGCCGTCTTTTGCGATATTGCCATATAAAACCGCAATGCCACCCGTTTGACTATACGCATTTTCTTTTTTTCTGATTACATTTTCATCTTTATTAATAACTGATTTTAGGTTTACTTCTAGCGTTTCACCGGTAGCAGTTAATGCACTAGTATCTATTATTTTGCCTAGCTCTGAAAGCACTGCATATACTCCGCCTGCATAGTATAAATCCACAAGGTGATGTGTACCGCTTGGACTTAATTTACAAAGGTTTGGCGTTTTTTTGCTAATTTCATTTATCGTATCAAGGGTAACTAAAACTTTAGCTTCCTTTGCAATTGCTAGCATATGAAGCACCGTATTAGTACTACAACCAAGTGCCATATCGATAGCTAAAGCATTTTCAAAAGCTTTTTTAGTCATAATATCTAGTGGTTTTATATTTTTATTTAAAAGTTTCATAACTGCCATTCCCGTATTTTTTGCAAGACGTATCCTCTCAGCAAAAACAGCCGGTATTGTTCCATTTCCCTCTAGTGACATTCCAAGTGCCTCGGTAACACAGTTCATACTATTTGCTGTAAACATTCCAGAGCAAGAGCCACAACCAGGGCAAGCATTATCCTCAATTTCGCAAAGCTCATTTTTAGATATCTTTCCACTACTAAAGCTTCCAACAGCCTCAAACAATGTAGATAAGCTAACATCTTTTCCATTTACTTTGCCCGGTAGCATAGGTCCACCGCTTACAAAAATAGAAGGGATATTAATTCTAGCTGCTGCCATTAACATACCCGGTACTATTTTATCACAATTTGGTATAAATACTAACGCATCAAACGCATGTGCTTTTGCTAAAACCTCAGCACTATCAGCGATAAGTTCTCTTGAAGCTAAAGAATATTTCATTCCTATATGCCCCATTGCAATTCCGTCACACACGCCAATTGATGGCACCATAACAGGCGTTCCACCTGCCATATAAACCCCTTGTTTTACAGCCTCACTAATTTTATCTAGATTTATATGCCCTGGAATTATCTCGGAATATGAGCTTACAACTCCAATAATAGGTCGGCTAAGCTCCTCATTTGTAAGCCCTAGTGCTTTTAATAAACTGCGGTGGGGTGCTCTGCTCGGAAAACTTGTGATGTTATTACTATTCATACTAAATATCCTTTCAAGGTTATGCTAAAAATAAATTGCTGCATTATAAGTTAGCCTTTAATGCAGCAATATTTTAGATAATTATTTTTTAAGCCAGCTCATCATTTTACGTAATTTAGCTCCAACTCTTTCGATAAGTCCTTCGCTTTCGTTTCTTCTCATAGTTAAAAAGTTTGCACGATTTGCTGCTTTGTTTTCTGAAATCCAATTTGCTGCAAATTTACCGTCTTGAATTTCTTTTAATACCTGTTTCATCTCTTTACGAGTATCTTCTGTAATTATTCTCTTGCCAGTAACATAATCGCCATACTCTGCTGTATCACTGATTGAATAACGCATCATAGCAAAACCACCTTGGTTTATAAGGTCTACTATTAGTTTCATCTCGTGTACACACTCAAAATAAGCAATTTCTGGTTGATAACCTGCTTCTACTAGTGTTTCAAAACCGGCTTTCATAAGCTCTGTTACACCGCCACAAAGAACTGCCTGCTCACCGAATAAATCGGTTTCTGCCTCTTCTCTAAAGGTAGTTTCTAAAACGCCTGCTCTGCCTGCTCCAATTCCGCTAGCGTATGCAAGTGCAATGTCTTTAGCCTTGCCACTCTTGTCTTGATATACTGCGAAAATTGCTGGAACTCCTCTGCCTTCAACATATTGTGAACGAACAGTGTGACCAGGGCCTTTTGGTGCTACCATTATAATATCTATCTCTTCTGTTGGCACGATTTGAGCATAGTTTATATTAAATCCGTGAGCAAACATTAATACGTCGCCTTTTTTTAGGTTGTCTTTAATGGAATTATTGTATATCTCAGGCTGAATTTCATCAGGTGTTAAAATCATAATTATATCAGCTTTAGCCGCAGCTGCCGCTGTTTCATATACTGTAAATCCTGCTTTTTCTGCTACTACTTTGCTCTTTGATGTGTCTGCTAGTCCAATTATAACGTCCATTCCGCTATCTCTAAGATTTTGCGCATGTGCGTGTCCTTGACTGCCATATCCGATGATTGCTATTGTTTTGCCTTTTAATAAGTTTAAGTCTGCGTCCTTGTCATAATACATTGTTGCCATTTTAATTTTCCCCTTTTATTTTTAATTATTTATTGTTGTACTTCCACGTTCAAGACCTGTAAGCCCTGTGCGTGCTATCTCTAAAATGCCATATGGCTTTAGAAGTTCTATAAAGCTTTCCACTTTATCCGGCGTTCCTGTAATCTCTATTGTAAGACTATCTATCGATAAGTCAATTATCTTTGCTCTAAATACGTTTACAGTTTCAAAAATCATCATTTTATTTTTCTCGGTGGTTTTAACCTTTATGAGCATAAGCTCCCTTTTAACTGATGTTTCTTGACCTAGTTCTATTATCTTTTCCACTACAACCTGCTTTTCAAGTTGCTTTGTAATCTGCCCTAAAATATAGTCATCACCATTTACGACGACTGTTATTCTGGATAAATTCTCATTTTCGGTAACTCCTACCGATAAACTTTCAATGTTATACCCTCGGCGTGAAAACAAGCCTGTCACTCGTCCTAATACTCCCGACTGGTTTTCGACCAGAATTGATAAAATATGTTTTGGCAAACTCTTTTCCTCCTTTTTTTATAATATCACATTGATGTTATAATCTCTTCAACCGATTTCCCGGGTGGTATCATAGGCAATACATTATCGTCCTCGTTTATAACACAATCTAAAAGCGTAACCCCTTTTGTATTTATGGCTAGCTTTAAATATTTTTTTATATCCTCTGAATTTAAAATCCTGTACCCACTGCCACCAAACGCCTCAATTAATTTGACGAAATCTGTTTTTCGATTAAGCGTTGTATTAGAAAAATGGGAGTTAAAAAATAATTTTTGCCACTGCCTTACCATTCCTAAAACACCATTGTTAAAAACTATTATCGTTATATTTAAGTTGTTTGTAATGGCAGTTGCTAGCTCGTTTAAGTTCATATGAAAACTACCGTCGCCAGTAATTAATACTACTTTATCATTAGGATTTGCAATAGCTGCACCAATTGCCGCCCCTAGTCCAAACCCCATTGTGCCAAGTCCTCCTGAGGAAATAAACTTTCGTGGTGATAAAATATCAAGATACTGCGCCGCCCACATTTGATGCTGTCCTACATCGGTTACAAAGATAGTTTTGCTATTTGTAAAATGCTGTGCTGATTTTAAGATAAGCTTTGGAACTAAATCTTTATCTAAATTCATTTTCGCTTCTTTTTTACTATACTCTTCTATTTCTAAAAGATGTGTTTCAGAGGTGGTTTTTGGTAATAAATCTATAAGTTTAGCTAGTACTTTTTTAGCGTCGGCACAGATATTTGTATAGGTGGGGATATTTTTATCTATCTCTGCTTTATCGATATCTATATGAATTATCTTTGCATTTTTAGCAAATAAACTTCTGTTTCCTATTACCCTATCTGAAAATCTAGTGCCAATAGCTATTAATACATCTGCATTTTTTATCGCCATAGCAGCTTTTATACTACCGTGCATTCCAAGCATACCAAGATAAAGCTCGCTTTTAGGTGAAAAAGCACCAAGTCCCATAAAACTAAGGGTTACAGGGATTTGCATTTTTTCGGCAAACAAAGATAGCTCTTTAGTTGCATCGGAGGAAATAACTCCGCCACCTGCAAAAATTACAGGACGTTTTGCGGCTTTTATTATCTCTACTACTTCATCTAAATTTTGAATTTCCTCTTTTTTAACTACGGGTTTTTTAATCTTCATAGGAACAAACTCGCATTTATCAGTAGTAACATTTTTTGGTATATCAATTAATACCGGACCTTTTCTGCCTGTATTTGCAATCACAAAAGCCTCTCTTATTATCTTTGCTAGCTTTTTAATATCCTTGACAATATAATTGTGCTTTGTAATCGGCATAGTAATTCCGGTAATGTCTACCTCTTGAAAACTATCTCTTCCGAGTAGCTCTAGCGGTACATTTCCTGTAATCGCTACAATCGGCACACTATCCATATAAGCATCTGCAATTCCCGTAACAAGATTTGTAGCCCCGGGTCCTGATGTTGCAATAACAACACCTACCTTGCCACTCGATTTTGCATACCCCTCTGCTGCGTGTGCGGCACCCTGCTCATGACTTGTTAAAATATGGCGAATTTTATCGCTATATTCATAAAGTGCGTCATAAACATTGATGATTTGCCCGCCTGGATATCCAAAAACTACGTCAACTTTTTGTTCTATTAAACATTCCGCAACAATTTGCGCTCCGCTCTTTAGCATTTATCTTGTATTAGCTTTATCCTAAGCTAATCTCCAATTCTTTATATATTAGGTGTTTGTAACTATTCCATTATAGATAAGTCCTGTTGTGCTATCTATCGTAACAGTTGTACCTGTTTTAAATATTTTAGTTGCAAATGGTACTTCGCACACGACTGGAATGTCTAGTGAAAAGCCTACAACTGCTGCATGTGATGATCTTCCGCCTTCTTGTGTTATTATACCTGATGCTTTACGCAAAATATCCATCATTTCATTTGTTGTTTCAGGAATAACTATAATATCACCATTTTTAAATCTATCACGAACTTCAGCCTCGTTATGACCTGAGCAAATTCTAGCTGAAACTCTCTTTGTTGTAATTCCAATACCTTGACCTAAAATATGGCCAACAATATGAACTTTCATCATATTAGTAGTGCCAGGTACGCCAAGAGGAATTCCTGTTGTGATAGGAACTATATCTCCGCTTTTTACAAAATTATATTCAAGTGCTAAATCAACCGCATGCTCAAAAAGCTCATCGGTATTAGTAAACTCGTCTATTAACACAGGTTTTACACCCCATGATAAACTAAGTCTGCGTTGTGTGTCTTTGCTAGTAGTGCAGGTGAAAATAGGACAAGCTGGGCGATATCTTGATAACATTCTAGCTGTTGTTCCTGTTTTGGTAACTGTTATAATAGCAGATGCGTTAAGGTCGTGCGCTGTTGTAACTGTTGCGTGGCAGATAGAGTCAGCAACTGTTTGAGCCTTAGCATTAGCCTCGTAAAAACGGTTTTTGTAGTTAATACTTTCCTCTGCGTATAAAGCTATTTTATCCATAGTTTTTATAGCCTCAACAGGATATTTACCAACTGCTGTTTCACCGGATAGCATAATTGCACTAGTGCCATCATAAACAGCGTTAGCAACGTCCGTTGTTTCAGCTCTTGTAGGACGTGGGTTTGAAATCATAGACTCTAGCATTTGAGTAGCAGTAATTGCTTTTTTGCCTGCTGAGTATGCTTTTTTAATAAGCAATTTTTGAATACGTGGAATTTCTTCAAACTCTACTTCAATACCTAAATCTCCACGAGCTACCATAAGTCCGTCAGACACCTTTAATATTTCATCAATATTATCAATGCCCTCTCTATTTTCAATTTTAGCTATAATCTCAATATGACTACCATTATTATTATCAAGCAGATTACGAATTTCAAGAATATCCTCTTTACATCTAGTAAATGATGCGGCAACAAAATCAACTTCTTGCTCTATACCAAATATAATATCAGAAGCATCTCGCTCTGATAGGTAATCTAAATCTATATGAACACCAGGTACGTTTATACTCTTTCTATCCGATACATCTCCGCCATTTATAACTTGGCAGACTATATCCTTGCCCTCTACTTTTGAAACGCAAAGTTGTAACCTTCCGTCATCAATGAAAATCATAGTGCCTTCACTTACGTATTTGTATAAAATGGCACTCGTCATATAAATAACCTTGTCATTTGATAGCTCTTCTGCACTGTACTTTAAAGTAACAGTCTGTTTTGCTTTTAAAGTAGCTTTTTTGTTTTCAAAAATACCTGTACGTATTTCGGGACCTTTAGTATCTAGTAGTATTGCAACAGGAATGTTTAACTCTTCCCTAATTTCCTTTAAAACATTCATTCTCACCAAATGGTCTTTATGCTCGCCGTGTGAAAAGTTAATTCTGGCAACGTCAAGACCTCTGATAATCATATTTTTTAAGACGTCCTTATTGTCAGTTGCTGGTCCTAGGGTTGCTACAATTTTAGTTTTACGCATTGTTTTTTTCCTCCTGCTAAATTTATCTTTATATAATTTTTTAGTATAATTAATCGGTGTAGTCTACGCTATAAGAACTTTTCTTAATAGTATTAATAAAATCGCAGATAGATAGATGAAATGGGTTTTGCTGATATAAAAGCATATCCTCTTTGTTATCAAACTTTAAAGAAAGCACTAAATCACAACTACGCTCAGATGGAATTTCATTAACACCGACATTTATCCCTTTTATTTCGTCAATGATAAGTGGCATCTCTAAAAACCGCTCTTTGACTTTTTGTGCGTTTTCGATTGTTGGCTCATTAAAATTCAGAAAAATGATATGATTAAACATTTAAAACCTACCCCATAATATTAATACTTATATTTTAACAGAAATCAATCTACTTTGCAATACTTTGCCCGCATTTATACCTATTTAACCTAAAAAAAACTGGTCGTTTTAAAAACTCAATAGCAGCAGTTCCTAAAAGCTTTTAAATTGCCAATTAGAAACCACTGCTATTATATTAATTTAACTGTTTTATCCTTTAAAATCATTATACCAATTTAACTGTTTTATCCTATAAAATCACTATACCAACTTAGATATTTTTATCCTTTAAAGTCATTATACTAATCTAACTGTATTATCCTTTGAAATTACTATACAAATTTAACTGTATTATCCTTTAAAGTCATTATACCAACTTAGATATTTTTTCCTTTAAAGTCATTATACTAATCTAACTGTTTTATCCTTTAAAGTTATTAACTGAAAGCTTTAAATGACAATGTTTTATAAGAAATTTTTTCACTCTAACTTTAAAATCCATATTTTAAAATACGTTTATTTCAAGTTTTATAAATAAAGCTTAAAAGAAATTTTCAACTAAAGCAATTTTCAAGAAATAAAGACATTTTTGTAAATAAAAAGATTTTTAATAATCAAAAAGATGTTTTGTAAATATAAAGATTTTTTAAAATAAGTTTTATAAATGAAAATCTTATTTTTTCTTTTGCTGATGGATAATTAACTTTTGGAATTGTTTTAGTGGCATAGGTTTTGCAAAATAGAAACCCTGCACCATATCACATTGTAATTCTTTCAATAAATTTATCTGAGCTTTTTCTTCAACGCCCTCTGCAATGATTGAAATTCCAAGAGTATGTGCCATTTTAATAATAAAATCTAGCACTATTTTAGAACGAATTGGGTCTTTTTGGTTTGCAAAGAAACTTCTATCCATCTTGATATTATCAACTTTAATATTTTTAAGCATACCAAGTGATGAATATCCACTACCAAAGTCGTCCATTGATAGAGTAAATCCATTTTGATGTAGCTCTAAAACAAGGCTTTCAAGAATTTCTACATTTTCAAAAATAATCGTTTCAGTAAGCTCTATTTCTATGTATTTTTTCTCTATTCCAATTTCCTCAACCACTTCGCACAATTGCTTTACAAAATCTTTGTCCGACAGATGTATTCTAGAAAAATTAACCGATATAACGACTGGCTCTATGCCATTATCTATCCAGTTTTTTATGATATTACAAACTGATTTTAAAACATAAAAATCAATCTTAGTTATAAAACCATTGCTTTCAAAAATTGAAATGAAAGCAGCAGGTGAAAACAGTTTTTTGTTCTCATTATTCCACCTAACAAGTGCTTCCGCTCCGCCAATTTCGCCACTCTCTAGAATGTATTTTGGCTGAAGATAAACCTCAAATTCGTTGTTTTCAAGTGCTTTAGTCATCTTGCTTTCAACTTCTCTTGTTTGTAACGCCTTTTTAATCATATTTTCATTGTAAATAGTTGCGTTTTTAGTCTTATCCTGTTTTGCAACTTTATGAGCAACGTTTACCTTTTCAAATAAATCGTTTATATGCAATTTGCCTTCGTCATCACTATTAATAATATAAATTCCATAAGCAAATGTAAATTTAAACGAGATATCATCACCGATTAAGCTGTAAAAATTATTTAAGAAAACTTCAAATAGTTCATTCAAATCTTTTTCTTTTTTCATTGTAAATAAAGCTACAAAATCATCGTTGAAAACACGTGCGAAAATTTCATTTTCACTTCTCATTGTTTTTTCAAGTGCTTTTGCCATATAACAAAGGATTGTATCGCCTTTTTCATAGCCATATATTTGATTTATTAATTTAAAATTTTCAATATCAAGCTTTACTAAAAAATGCTTTTTATTGTCCTCAAGCTCCAGTATTTTAAGTGCGTCCTCTTTGAATTTATAAAAACTTCTACTACCTGTTAACTCGTCAACAAATGCAAGTCTTTCAAGCTGTTTTATATGCTCTGTATGCTCTCTTTTTTGCTCTGTTATATCGGCTGATTCAATAAGATATACCGGTTTTCCGTCTTTCCATTCGATAACTGAGGCAGTTGTTTCTAGCCATAAACCAAGCTTTTCATTATATCCTTCTTGTGTTGCTTTTAGTAAATTTTCACTTTTTAAGCGATTTATAACGCATTTTTCGCAAGGCTTTGTATTGTCCTTTAAATAATTATAACAAGGAGTTTTGCACTCGATATTTTTCATTATATTACGTGCTTGTTCGTTCATATATAACACTTTATAAGTCAAAGGCTCGATAACATACACAAAATTATTAAGATGATTTATTACGTCCATCTGTAATTTTACGTGTTTAGCAAAAGCCTCTTCTGTTCGCTGTTTTACAAAAAAAGTTGATAGAATATTACAGATAGTTGCTATTTCATCAATCTCTTCATCGTTTCTTAAAGCACCACTTCGGCAGTTATCAAAACCTAAAAATCCTATTAAAAGTCCTTTATTAAATATCCCAAACTGAACCATTGATTTAATGCCTTGTGGTTCTAAAATACAGCTTTCTTCGGGGCTTAGCTCATCTAATGACCTTAGCACAAAAATACCTGTTTTGTAAAAACTTGCATTCGCTGTGCTGGCACCTTCAATTGGCACTTTTTGTAGATTGTCTATCTCTGCGGTTACCCCTTTTGCACACCACTCAAAGGTATTTGAAGTCGTTTTACCGCCTTCGTCCGTTTCAAAAATATATCCTCTTTCAAAAGAATAATGCCCTGCTACAAGCGCTAATGCTGAATGAACCGCCTCAGCTGTATTTCCAGAGTGATATAGCTTTTCAAAAACATACTGAATACCGCTTTTAGAAATTGAGTTTTCAGCTTTTGACCTTTCGTCTTTTCCTGTGCTTTCAGTTGTCTTGTAATCCATAAAATCACTCCTTTTTTCTAATCTCAAATATTTATTGCTAAACCATTCTCGTTTATATTAAAATTTTCTGTCGTTTTTTGTGCTTTTATAAAAATTACCATATTAATCATTTTTGAAATTTTTATCTTTTAAAGATAAAAAAGACCGTCTTAATTAAATGACGGCCGAACTATCATAGTGCAATTATCACACCTTAGACTTCATAGCTTTGCGCCACTGCTTTTCAGCAGATTTGCCTTTTTGTTTTTTGTTTTTATAATCTCATATCTATATATAATCTGTTATCTATAATCTAAATCTTTAGTTTCCTATTTTCTGTTTTCTAACTTCTAACTTCTAGTATTTTTGATTTATCATAAATTGATACCCTTTGTTGATTTCATAATACCATATTCTAGAAAAAATGTCAATAACTAGATGTAATCCTTTTAAATTAACTTTTTTATATTCCATTTTATAATCAATTTTCTTTTTCTAAAACGATTTTATTATCGCCATTTACTTCTTTACTTTTTCCATCCCAAACTTATTAACAACCTGTTTTTGTTTTTTTTTAACGAAAAAAATTTTATTTTCAAAATAAGAATTTATTTAAATTTTATTTCTTCTAAAACCTACTTTTTTATAGTCTTTTTACTACTTTGCATTTTCTAAAACAAACTTTTTATCTTTTTTCTTGATT
>JAVVYT010000040.1:0-11641 GCA_036650995.1 Clostridia bacterium
GTAAATGTCAATAAATCAAATATTAATATTTAAAGCACGAAAAAAAGCATTTGACTTGCAAAATAAGTCAAATGCTTTTAATATTATTTTTAAGTTTCAAACGTAACTAAGAAATCTTGGTTTCTAAGAAACTTTGGTTTCTAAGAAAATAGGTTATAAAACTTCTAAGTAACTAGGTATAATGTTTTCAATAAACAAGTTTGGAAACAAAGGATATAATACTTCTTTTGGCTACATTATTTCAGGGGCGGATATTTTAAGAAGTGAAAGGGTATTAAATAATACTGTTTTTGTAGCAAGGCAAAGGTAGTATCTAGAATTTCTTGTGCTTTCGTCCTCACAGTTTACTTTACAGGTATTATAAAATTTATGGAAAGAGTTAGCAACATTGTAAGCATAGCGGGTAATGCGGGAAGGGTCATATGCTTTTGCTGATTTTATAATCTCGTCAGGGAAGGTAGAAAGTAGTTTAATAAGAGCGGCTTCGTCCGGCTCGTTATAGTTAAAACTATTTATAGCAGATAAATCAGAAATATTTACTCCGTCTTCTTCAATCATTCTGAAAATACTACAAATTCTAGCATAGGCATACTGAACATAATAAACAGGGTTTTCGCTTGATTTTTCAACTGCTAAATCTAAGTCAAAGTCAAAATGGCTGTCACTTGAACGCATATTGAAAAAGTATCTTGCCGCATCAACTGAAGTTTCATCAAGTAAATCAATTAGTGAAATGGCTTTACCAGTACGTTTTGACATTTTAATAGGCTTTCCGTCTGAAATTAAGCGAACAAGTTGCATTACAACAATATCTAGTTTGTCGCTGTCAATTCCTAGAGAGCTAAGAGCTCCTTTTAAACGTGCAATGTGACCGTGATGATCAGCACCCCAAACGTTTATAACCTTGTCAAAGTTTCTTTTTAAAAACTTGTTTCGGTGGTAGGCAATGTCTGCTGCAAAGTATGTTGGTATGCCGTTTGCACGGATTAAAACCTCGTCCTTTTCAGCATTTTCATCAGTAGTACGATACCATAAAGCACCGTCTTTTTCATATGTACAACCAGCAGCTTTAAGACCATTTATTGTGTCGTCTAGCTCACCATCTTCGTATAGCATACTTTCATAAAACCAAACATCAAAGGTAATTCTGTAATACTCTAAATCCTTTTGTATCTTTTCGATGTTATCATTAAGAGAGCTTTCGATAATAAGCTTTTTAAACTCTTCTTCATCACCATTTATATACTTGTCACCATACTTGTCAGCAAATTTTTGAGCAAGCACCATAATGTCGTCACCATGGTAGCCGTCCTCTGGAAATTCTATGGTATTAGGAGCATATATTTCATAATATCTAGCCTTTAATGATTTATAAAAACGTTCAATCTGATTGCCTGCATCGTTTATGTAAAACTCACGGGTTACAGTGTCGCCCGACCATTTTAGTATTTCAGCTAAACAGTCACCAATAGCACCACCACGTGCATTTCCCATATGCATAGGACCTGTCGGATTTGCAGAGATAAACTCAACCATAACACGACGATTGTTAGTTTCTGTCTTTCCGTAATTTTCCCCGGAAGTATAGATAGTGTTTATAATAAAGTTAAGCCAGCTCTTAGAGGTGTAAAAATTCATAAACCCCGGACCTGCTATCTCTACTTTTTCAAAATAAGTGTCGGTAAGATCAATGTTTTGCAGAATGATTTCAGCTAAAGCACGAGGAGGTAGTCCGTAAACTTTTGCGTTTGTTAATGCAAAGTTTACAGCAAACTCACCGTTTTTAGCGTCTTTACCAATTTCAATGGTAAATTCTTTATGCTCGCATTTTTTAATAAGACCTTGTTGTGTAGCTGCCGTTATTGCATTATTTATGAGTTCATTTATGCTGTGATAAGCTAGCTTTATTGGATTTTTCATATTGTTCATTTTTTCCTCTTTAATTTCTATTTTGTTTCCCATACAGTAAGCTCAAATTTGTTGCAACTGGATGTAGTGTGATTAAATTCTATATCATAATCAACAAGAACTTTGCCACCTTTTGTCGTAATATTATTATTTAATGAATGTGTCGCAATGCCAAGTGTCATAACCCCGGCAGGTGTGTTATAAGGGCATAAATGACGTTTTCCATTCTCGAGTACAAGCATTGAGGCAAAATCTCCGTCACGTGTTACGATTACTTTTTCTTTGCAGATGTTAAGCGTTGTGTTAGCACCGTGTAGCCCGTCATCGTCTTGCTCTTGATATTCAATTATGCAGTCGCCCTCTTTGAAATACATACTGCCATTTGTCATAAATTCAATTTCATCTTCTTGCTTGTCTACTATCTGTTTGGTTTTTATTGATATTGTAATATCTTGTTTCACTTTTTTTCTACCTTTCTAAGTATCGTGTCATAACTGTTGATGTCGATAAGCTCAATATTTTCTTTTATAGAAATGCCAAGAAAAATTTCAGCTAGGTTAGAGAAATTTTCAAGACTGTCTGATACTAAAAATTTGTCTGTATATTCTTTGTCCTTTGCTTGTAGTTCGTTTTGAAGGAGATAATCAGTAAGCATAATAGCTGCTGATTTACCGGCGTCAATTAGTCTTATATTAGAGGGAATATTGTCTGTAATAATGTCGGTTAAAAGAGGGTAGTGGGTGCAACCTAAAATAATAGTGTCAACATTTGCGTCTAATAATGGGGCTAAATACTCTTTTGCTATGATAGTTGCTACATCATTGCCTTTTTTGAAGTATCCGTTTTCAACAAGTGGAACAAACATAGGGCAGGCAAGAGAAAAAGCTAAAATATCCTTGTCATATTTTAATAGTGCGTTTTTGTAAGCATTGCTTTTAATGGTGGCAGCTGTACCAAATACGCCAATTCTTTTGGATTTGCTAGCGTTTGTAGCACGTAAGGCTGCGGGGAGGACTACTCCTATTATCGGAATGTCTATCTTGTCTTTTAAAATATCTAAAGCGACAGCACTTACAGTGCCACAGGCAACAACAATTGCCTTTATATTGTAGGTGAGGAGAAGGTTTATATCTTGAATAGCATACTTTAATACCGTTTCTTTTGAGCGAGTACCATAAGGAACTCGGCTTGTATCACCAAAATAAATAATGCTTTCTTTTGGCATAAGCTTTTTTATTTCTTTTACAAAGGTAAGCCCACCAAGTCCGGAATCAAATACCCCTATCGGTCTGTTATCCATAATTTCACCGTCCTTTAAAGTGCAATTAATCTTCTAGTGCAAAAAATGCTAATTTTGTAATAAGCTCAGTGTAACCTATTCCGCTGTATTCAAATAGTTTTGAGTACATACTAATTGAGGTAAATCCCGGTATCGTGTTAATCTCGTTTAAAATAATCTTGCCATTTTCTTGAACAAAAAAATCTATTCTAGATAAACATTTTCCGCCAACTGCTCTGTATGCTTTAATTGCATATGTTTTTATCTTTTTATATGTATCTTCTGAAAGCTTAGCCGGTATTTGTAGAGTGGTGTTTGTAATGTATTTTGCATCAAAATCATAAAATCCGTCGTCTGCTAATATTTCACCGCAAACTGAGGCTAAAGGAGTATCATTTCCAAGAATAGCAATCTCAATTTCACGACCTTTTATAAACTCTTCTAGTATGATTTTTTTGCCATATTTAAAGGCTTTAGAAATTCCGTCTTTTAGCTTTTCGTTGTTTGTAGCTTTTGATATGCCAATAGATGAGCCGGTTGAAGAGGGTTTTATAAAGATAGGATATGAAAAGGTTTTTTCGGCAATAAAAACTATATCGTTTATATCATCAGTGTTAAAAAAAGTAAGACTTTTAGCCTGCGGAATATTAGCGTCGTTTAAAATTATCTTTGTAAGTGCTTTGTCCATACAATTGGCACTAGAGGCAACGCCTGGGCTTATATATGGAATTCCACAGCCCTCAAGCATTCCTTGAATAACACCGTCTTCGCCATATTTACCATGCATTACAGGGAAAGCTACATCTATTAATATTTCCTCATAATTTTCGTTTGTTTTAATTAAAATCCCTTTTTTGTCTGAGTTTGGCATTAGATATGCGTTAAAGGTAGGATTTTCTAGCCATTTATCGGTTTTAATATCCTCGGGACTACTTTTAGTAAAAAGCCAGGTGCCATTTTGAGTTACACCAACAGTAAATATATTAAATAAATTAGTATCAACATTTGAGATTACAGAGCTTGCAGATAAAAGAGATATTTTATATTCGCTTGAAGGGCCTCCGAAAATAATTAAAAGATTTTTTTTCATACAGTAAAATTCCTTTCACTCTTTATAATTTAAGTCTATATTATATTATTTTATCACAATTTAAGAAAAAACGCAAATAAAAAATATCTAAATAATTTTAAAGTTTTAAGCCAAATTAGAGATATATTAATATAGTATATATGTTTATTATTTTATAAATGTTTTTTATTACCGAAATAGATTGATTTTTTCTGAAAAAATGTTAAAATATAACTATTAATAAAATATAAAAAATAAGGAGGACTGCTATAAATGAAAGTTTGTGTTTTTTGTGATGATATTTCTGTAACCGAGAGTTTATATATAAATATGTTAATTAAAGCATTTGAAGCTGTAAATATTGCATATACATTTGATATTAATGAGGATTTTGATATTCTGCTTATAAGCACTATCTCTGAAAGTTGCCTTGAGGCTAGGAAAATTGCTAAGAAAAAATCAGCAAAAATAGTGTTCTATACCGATAATGCAGATGAGCATATTAATAATCGTCTTATGGTATATAATCAGCTTGTCAGCACTGAAGATAAGATTATTGTAAAATTATATACAAGGTCTAAGTGCATAATAGTTCCTACTATGGAAACTAAAAAATTACTTCAAAGCTATGGCGTTATCCTACCTATCTATGTAATTCGTCTTTCAAAATTTTCTATCTCTGATGTTTTCGTTCCAAAAGTCGAGGGTAAGAAACTACTTGAAATATTTAAGTCACTTGATAAACAGGATAAAGAGCCGGTCACAGCGGAAAAGCCACTAAATATTGCTATCTTTTCAGATACCTATCCACCTGATGTAAATGGCGTTTCAATTTCAGTGTACACACTTCGTAAGGCGTTAGAAGAGCTAGGGCATAATGTTTATGTTGTTGTTCCTACCGAAACTACAAAGTTTACAGGAATTGTTTGGAGTGGCGGACTTATAAGAATACCCGGAATTACTCTTAAATGGTTATATGGCTATCGTTTAGCAAAACCGTTTTGCACTAAGGCTATGCAAATTCTTAAAAAAAGTAATATTGATGTAATACATCTTCAAACGGACTTTTCAATGAGATTTTTTGCCGAGAGTTGCTCTAAATTTTTAAAAGCACCTGTTGTGTACACCTACCATACAATGTATGAAGATTACACGCATTATCTTGCAAAAGGTCCTTTAAATGTAGTGGCTCAAAAGCTTGTAAGCCCTATTGTTCGCACAATGAATAGAAACTGTCAGTGGATTATTGCCCCTACCGAAAAGACAAAAGCATCGCTTTTAAAATATAATCTTAAAGCTCCAATTGATATTATTCCAACCGGTATTAACCTTGATGATTTTAAAGATGTTAATAAACGACCATATATTAAAGAGGATATCCGCACAAAATACAATCTAAAAGATAAATTTTGCTTTATCTATTTAGGTAGAATTGCTGAAGAAAAATCTATCGAAGTTGTTATTGAATGTTTTTCAAAGCTACTAGTAAAAGCTTCTGATACTATGCTAGTAATTGCAGGATATGGACCTTTTTTAGATAATTTAAAAGCTAAAGTTATCGATTTAGATATTGAAGATAACGTTGTATTTACCGATAAAATAGAACATTCACAGGTGCCATTTTATTATAAGTTAGGGGACGTCTTTGTTTCTGCCTCTAAAAGTGAAACTCAAGGAATTACTTACATTGAGGCGATGGCATCAGGACTTCCGGTTATTGCTATGAAAGATGAGTGCATTAGCGGTGTTGTAATTGATAACGAGAATGGCTGTCAGTGTAATGATAAAGACGATATGATAAAGGCTATGTATGATTATAGGCATCTAGACGAAAAAGAATTTTCAAGGCAGAGTGAAAATGCTCTTTTAAAAGCCGAAGAATTTTCAATTTTAAACTTTGGCAAAAAGGTAGTAGATGTTTACGCAAACGCCATTAACGATTATAGAAAAGAGGAAAAATAATGCCGATAGAAGAGATAAAAAACGGAGTGTTTTTAAATATAGCAAAAAGCAAAAAGTATAAAACTAACTATATCTCATTAGGCTTTTTAAATAATCTTTCTAAAGAGATGGCGTCTTTATGTTCGCTTTTAGTGAGGGTAATTAAAAGCTCAAATAACACTGATGATAATCTTATTAAAGTTACTAAAAGGCTTGAAAATCTTTACGGAGCGAAATTAAAAACTTTAACAAAAAAGGTAGGAGAAACGCATTTAACCTATCTTTCAATAGAGTATCTTAATTCAAAATACACCTTAGACGGTGAAAATATTGAAAAGGATATCTTTGCCTTTTTAAATGATATGCTAAATAATCCATATCTTCCAAATGGTGCTTTTTCAGAAAAAACAGTTGCTACTGAAAAGGAAAATTTAATAGATAGTATAAAAGCTAAGTTTGATGATAAAATGATGTATTCTCTTGATAAATGCACTGAAATTATGTGTAGTGATGAGGCGTATAGTGCGTGCGAGCTTGGTGATATTGAGATAATAAAGAAAATTACGCCAAAAGCTCTTTTAGAATTTTATCAGCAGTTTATAAATAATTCTACTGTTTATATTAATTTTTGTGGCTCTGTAAACGAAGATTATATAAAAAATGAATTTAAAAATCTTTTCTCTGATAATAGAAACACAACCCCTTTAAAAACAAATGTTGTCTATAATAAAGGAGAAGTTAAAACCTACCTTGAAAAGCTACCAATAGCTCAGGGAAAGTTAACGCTAGGCTTTCGTACAAAGGTTACAGCAAAAGACGATGAGTTTATAAACTTACTTTTATTTAATACAGTTTTTGGTAGTAGTCCAAACTCAAGGCTTTTTGAAAATGTACGAGAAAAGCTTAGCCTATGCTACTACTGTTCTAGTATGGTTGAAAAAAACAAAGGTGTAATGTTTGTTTACAGCGGTGTTGAAAGTTATAATAAAGAAAAAGCGGTAGAAGAAATTCTTTTTCAGCTAGAGGATTTAAAAAATGGCAATATCAGTGAAAACGAGCTTATAGTTGCTAAAAACCATTTTAGAAATACCTATAAATCTTTAAATGACGATAATGCTAGTATGTCTTTATTTAATATCGGTCAGTTTGTAGCCAATACAAATGTTTTGGCAAGCGAGCTTGTTTCAAAAGTCGATAGTGTAACAGCTTTAGATATAAAGAAAATAGCAAGTGAAATATACCTTGACACAGAGGTGTTTATTTCAAGTGACAAGGAGGAGAAAACCAATGAATAAAGTAGAAAATACTAACCTTTTTGAAGAGTATTTTGAGCAAACGTTAGAAAGTGGACTTAAAGTAATACTCTATCCTAAAAAAGATTTCACTTCAACATACGCTATTTTTGGAACAAAGTACGGGTCTATAAATAATGAATTTATCGAGAGTGGAAAGACAGAAAAACTTGAGGTACCAGCCGGGATTGCCCATTTTTTAGAGCATAAGCTTTTTGAAGGGCAAGACGGAAGTGCGTTTTTAAAATATGCAAAATATGGTGCTAGCGCTAATGCCTACACTTCATTTGATAAAACTGCATATCTCTTTTCGTGTACAGAAAATTTCAGCGAGAATTTAAAGATACTATTAAACTTTGTAACAAGCCCATATTTTACAAAAGAGAATGTGGAAAAAGAGCAGGGGATTATTTCAGAGGAAATAAGTATGTATGATGATATGGCGGATTGGCGAGTGCTTTTTGGTGCGCTTGAATGTGCATACCAAAACCACCCTGTTAAAATCGATATAGCAGGCACTAAAGATACTATTGCCAAAATTACACCCGAGCTACTTTATAGTTGCTATAATAATTTTTATGATTTATCGCAGATGGTACTTTGTATTACAGGTAATTTTGATAAAGACAAAGCGTTAGAGCTTATACAGTCCGAAATTAAATCAAAAAGTACCTCCACTGTAAAAAGAGTGTTTGCCGAGGAGCCATATGAAATAAATAAAAAGAAAACAACTATCAAGCTTTCAGTTAATAGCACACAGTTTATGCTTGGAATTAAAGATGATCCGAAATTCTTAACAGGACTTGAACTTTGCAAAAAAATAGCAGAAACTGAAATATTGTTATCACTTATCTGTTCTAAAAGCTCAAAGTTTTATAATGAATGTTATGAAAAGGGACTTATTAATAATAGCTTTAACTATGAGTATATGGAAAGTGAAAGTTTTGGAATTACCCTTATTGGTGGGGAATGTGACGACCCCGACGAATTTTACAGCTTGTTTTTTAAAGAGGTAGAGAGCCTTTTAGAAAATGGTATAAACAACGAGGATTTTCTTCGCTGCAAAAAAGCATTGTATGGCAGACTTGTAATGATGTTTAATGATGTAGAGGGACTTGCAAATAATCTGCAAATGTGCTATTTTATAAATACTAATATTTTTGAAATGATAGATGTGTATAAGAATGTCACACTTTCAGATATTACAAACCGACTTAAAACTCACTTTAATGAAAAATATGCTGTTCTCTCAGTAGTAGAGCCAATAAATTAAAAGATAGGATTTAAAAAATGAACTATAATATAAGATTTGATGGTCTTGGAATTAACCTAAATATCAATTCAGTTGCCTTTAGTATCGGTAATTTTCAAATTTACTGGTACGCAATTTGTATCACTGTCGGCTTTTTATTAGCTTTAGTATATGCGCTTTTAAATCGCAAGAGGTTTAACCTTACTGAGGATAATATTTTAGATAGTATTTTACTCGGCGTACCACTAGCTATTATCTGTGCCAGACTTTATTATGTGCTGTTTGATTTAGGTAGCTTTCATAGTTTTTGGGACGTAATAGATTTGCGTAATGGCGGTATTGCAATATATGGCGGAATAATCGGTGCAGGTATTGCAGGCATTATTTTATACAAGTTTAGAAAGATAGATATACTATCACTTTTTGATGTGGGCGCACTTGGCTTTTTAATAGGTCAGGCAGTTGGCAGATGGGGCAACTTCTTTAATGCAGAGGTATACGGTGTTGAAACGTCTTTGCCTTGGGGTATGACTATTAAAGGTGGCTATGTAAACGCAGTTAGCGTGCATCCTTTATTTTTATATGAGAGTTTATGGAATATATTAGGCTTTGTTGTTTTACACTTTGTTTCAGTTAAAGATAAAAAAAGGTTTAAAGGCAAAATTGCATTAATGTATGTGGCATGGTATGGCATAGGAAGAGCCTTTTTAGAGGGACTTCGTAATAATGAATATGTCCTTAAAATGTTTGATACTATCTATGTGTCACAAATAGTCGCTCTTTTTTCAGCAGTAATTGCTATTGTACTTATTATAGTATTTCAAATGAGAAAAGATAAAAAGCCAATTGGTGAATACGTTCCTGTTTATACTGAAACTACTACTAAAATAGCAGAAGAAAATGCAGAGAAAAATGAAATTTCTGAAGGTAATGCTAAAGATAATACTGATGATATAGAAACAAGACAAGTTAATAATGAGGAGAATAAAAATGAAAATAATTGACGGAGTAGAAATTGCAACAAAGGTAAAAAAAGATATTGCAAATGAAATTACAAAGCTAAATGAAAAAGGAATAAACTCAGCACTTGCAGTAGTTGTAGTAGGCGAGGACCCTGCCTCTGCGGTTTACGTTCGTAATAAGGAAAAAGACTGCTTAGAAGTTGGCATTAAATCCATTAAATACGCACTTCCAGAAACTACAACAAGTGAAGAGCTATTAGCTTTAGTTGATACTTTAAATAAAGATAAAAACGTAAATGGCATACTAGTTCAGCTTCCTCTTCCAAAAGCAATTGATGATAAAGTTATTATTGAAAACATCTCACCGATTAAAGATGTTGATGCGTTTCATAGTGAAAACGTTGGTAAAATAATGATTGGTGATTATAATTTTCTTCCTTGTACGCCATCAGGTGTTATGAAAATTTTAGAGTATGAGAACATCTCAATTGAAGGAAAAACCTGCGTTGTGCTTGGAAGAAGTAATATAGTTGGAAAACCTATGGCAATGCTACTTCTTCACGCAAATGGCACTGTTACAATTTGTCATTCCAAAACCCAAAATTTAAGCGAAGTTACAAAAACCGCAGATATCTTAGTAGTCGCAATAGGAAAAGCACAGTTTGTGACAGGGGATATGGTAAAAGAGGGTGCTGTTGTAATTGATGTTGGTATGAATAGGCTAGAGGACGGTAAGTTAGTAGGAGATGTTGATTTTGCCTCAGTATCCCCAAAATGTTCATACATAACTAAAGTTCCGGGCGGAGTAGGACCTATGACAAGGCTTATACTACTAGAAAACACTTTAAAAGCCACTAAACTTCAAAATAATATCAAATAGCATATCAAAATATCTAAACTGCAAAAAAGGATGATTAAAATGAAAGAAAAATATGATAAAGCACATGCTAAGCTATTATATAAGGGAATTGTCGGTCTTAATAGTGAGAAAGAATGTGAGAACTTTTTTGAGGACTTATGTACCATATCAGAGCTAAAATCAATGATTCAAAGGTTTATGGTGGCAAAGCTTTTAAAAGAGGGAGTTGTATATTCTGATATAGTAAAACAAACAGGAGCTTCAACTGCTACTATCAGTCGTGTAAATAAATGCATTATGTATGGAACAGATGGATATAATAAAGTTTTAGAGAGAATAAAAGATTGAGTAGATATAATATTTTCGGAAAATTTTATGATAGCTTAATGACCGATGTAAACTATCATAAAATGGCAAAAAAATACGATCAAATTTTTAAAAAATCAGCTTCCGATATAAAGCTTATAGCAGATATAGGCTGTGGTACCGGTAGTTTATCAATAGAGCTTGCAAAGATGGGCTATGACGTCATAGCAGTTGATAGTAGTACCCAAATGCTAGAAATGGCTAAAGCAAAAGAGAATACAAACGATATTCTTTTTATAAATCAAAAGATTGAAAACCTTGATTTGTATGGCACAATAGACGGTTGCGTTGCTAGCCTTGATGTTATAAATCATATAGTGAGTCCTAAAATTTTGCAAAGATGTTTTGATAAGGTTAGCCTTTTTATGAATAAAGGTGGCATATTTGCCTTTGATATTAATACACCTAAAAAGTTTTATGAGGTGTATGCCGATAATTGCTTTGTTTTTGAAAATGAAAATGTTTTTTGTACGTGGCAGAACGATTTTAATAAAAAAACACGTAAATGCTCATTTTACCTTACTTTCTTTGAAGAAACCTATGACGAGATTACAAGATATGATGAAGAAATAATCGAGCGAATGTATGAGATAAGCGAAATTAAAGATATGCTATTTAAAGCTGGTTTTTATAAAATAAAATTTAGTTTCACCGAAAAATCTTGTCGTGCTATCGTCGAAGCTGTAAAAAAATAGAGATAGTTAAAAATAACA
>JAVVYT010000041.1:0-10902 GCA_036650995.1 Clostridia bacterium
AAATAACTATTTTGTGTAAACTTTATTGTAAATAAAATTACTAGCATTATAACGTAAAAATACCAACCTTGATTTTTAGGCTGGTATTTTTTGATAATTAAATTTAAGTTTTTAAAGTAGTAACGATTATTTCTTATCATTAAGCTTTGAAACTTATATATCATAAAAATTTTATGTTTATGTATTTTCGTTTTTCTTTGCTAGTTCTTGTTCTAGTTTGGAGATGTATGAAAGTTCGTCGGTGACATCTCTAAAAGCGTAGATACCGATGGGGGTGCCTTGGCTATCGATTACGCAGGAGGAGTTTCCTTTTAGGATTATCACTTTACCGTCTTTCCTGATTGCTCTAGTTTGGAACTTTAGGGGCTTGCCTGTTTTTATAAGTTGTTCTTGATTTTTTAAAATTATTGGAATGTCATCAGGGTGGGTAAAGGCTACTATTTTGTTGTTGAAAATTTCTTTAAATTCCTCACGGGTATAGCCTAAATACTCTAATGCAATGTCGTTTATGTACTGAACGGTAGCGTCAGTTGTCAGCTTGCCTTTCATAAGTCCCATATCAATATTTTGCACTAATGTTCGAAGTTCCCAGTTGTCTAGTTGCAGCTCTTTTGGAACGACTTCATCATAGCTATTTTCTTTTTCAGATGCTATTTGACTAATGTGCGTTTTTAGTTGTGAAGAAACTTTATTCTGCTTTAAAAAAGCTATGTAATCTTTCACGGGCATAGGTTTTGCGTATAAATACCCCTGCCCAAAATCGCAGGATAATTTCTGCAAAAACGACGCCTGAATAGACGTTTCGACACCCTCCATAACAACAGTCATTCTAAGAGATTTTATAAGCTCTATCATTTTAGCGATTATTATCTTGCTTTTGTCAGAGCTTGAGCCAAAGAAGCTTTTATCTATTTTAATAATGTCTAGCGGTAGATCTTTAAGGTAATTTAGCGAAGAGTAGGCACTGCCAAAATCATCAAGCGAAACGATAAAACCATAGTATTTAAGGGAACTTATAATCTCGGTTAGTAGCAAGAAGTCCTCAGAATAACAGTTTTCGGTAAATTCAAGCTCTATTAAATTAGTTGGAACGTCATAGCTTTTTACAATGGCTAACACATTATCAACAAAATCTAAACTTCTAATATGTATTTTCGAAAAATTAACCGCAATTGGTAAAAGTGGAATTTTGTTTGCATCGGACGCTTTTATAAACTCACACGCCTTTTTTAGCATGGTAAAATCAATTTCTTTTATAAATCCATTCTCTTCTAAAATCGGCAAAAACTGATCAGGATAGATAAGCCCATACTTTGGATTGTTCCAGCGTACAAGCGCTTCAGAGCCAACAATCTCGCCTGTTTGAATGAATACTTGTGGCTGTAAATACATCTCAAACTCGTCGTTTATAAGGGCAAATTCCATCATAGTGGTGATGACTTTTCGCCAGTCAAGCTCGTTTGCTAAGCGTATATCATAAAATAAAAAAGTGCTTTTGTGCGTTCCTTTAACTTTTTTACGGGCAAAGTTAGACTTGTCTATCATCGAAAAAACATTTTCGTCATAGTCTTTAAATAAAGCTATCCCACCACTCGAAACAATAGAATATTCAGCAGGTAAAATATCACTTAATAGACTTTGGAAATTTGTCATTTCAGTTAAACGATTTACGATGCCTTTTTTTGTTTCAAACTTTATTAAAAACAAAAAATGGTCAGAATGTATCTTAGAGAAAATCTCGTTTTCTGATAGAAAGCCAGAAAATCTATTTGAAATTCTCTTCAAAACCTCATCGCCGACTTTGTAACCGAAAAGGTCGTTTATAAAGTTAAAATTATCAAAATCAAGCGATACAATCGCAAAATCACTTTTGGTTGTAGTAGCATTTATTATATTTGTAGCACTGTCATAAAAGATATCGGGTGCTAAAAAATTTTGGTGACTCTCGTCCATTTTAAATATCTCCCATTTAAAAAATTTAAATTAAATATCGTCTTTTATAACGTCTTTTGTTATGTCGGCACCGAAAAATGTATACCGATTTTTACCATTGTTCTTCGAGTAGTAAAGTGCAATATCTGCGTTTCGATATAGTTCGTCAAAAGAACTTCCACCGCTCGGGAAAGTAGCTATACCAATGCTTGCAGAGGTTTTAAATGTAGAGTTGTCTGAAGACACATACTCGCTATTTATAACTGCTCTTATCTTTTCAGCAATGGCTTTTATTTCTGATAAATCATTGTAGCTTTTTATGAAAACAATAAATTCATCTCCGCCAACTCTTCCTATTATATCATCATCTGAAAATATTTTCGTTAAATTAGTGCCGAATTCTGCTAGAATTTCATCACCTTTTGCATGCCCTAAAATATCGTTTATCTGCTTAAAACAGTCAATGTCTATCATAAGTAAGGCACTCGTATTGTTCTTTGCCGCTTTTGTTAAATACTCTTCTATCGTCTTTTCTGTCGTGGCTTTGTTGTAAAGCGTTGTGAGTAAATCACATCTCGCCATTTCCATTAATTCCTTTTGCTGTGCTTTATCTTTTTTTGCCATTATTAAAACAATAGTAATTAGTAGCAAAATCATTATTATTATTATTCCGATAACAAGTGAAGTACTTGATTTTATAATGCTAGTGGAACGCTCTTTTAGTGTCTTTCCTGTTGAAACAGTAGTGACAAACCAGTCATTTATACCAATTGGCGCATAGGATAAATACCTCGATTCATTCCCTTTAGTATAGGCTTTGTACCCTTGTTTGTTGGTGTTTAAGTCGTATTTCATATCATCAACAGTGCCTTCTATAAAACGAACATCGTCCCTGTAATAAAAATCAAAGACGTTATTGCCAACACTTTCAAGGGCAGGAACACGTATCGATTGAGTTATTATAGTTCCGTCTGAGGCTACGAAAAAGATAGAACAGTTGCTATTTAAAAAATCGCCGGTGTACATTTTTTCAAAATTACCAATGTCATAAGAGCCAATTAAAACCCCGTAATGGGTTCCGTTTATGATAAGTGGTGTTGATATTTCAACTATCGTAAGTTTTAACTCTTCAGAATAAATAGGCTTAGAAATAGCACCTTCCATATTTTGTAAGATGTCTTTGTAATCTTCGATATTTACTTTTTTTATGCTACCGTCTGTTCCTGAGTAACTCTTTCCGTCATTCGTTATAATCCTAATTTGAGGCATACTTTTACTCTTTGGAAAGGTCATAATCTCGTTTATAATTTCAGTTTCTGAAAAGTCATTAAAATGACTTAAAGTCTTAGCTTCGCTTTTTATAAAATCCTGAAATTGTAGAACTTGACTGCGGATAATAAAGATAGCATTATCCCTTATTTCACAGAGATCTTTCTGCATTTCAACTTCAACATTAGCTTCTGTTTTATTATTAAAATTAGTTAATAAAATTGCGATACATACTATTGAAATAATAACAGAAATAATAATTGCTGATTGCTTTTTAATAATTCTAAAAAATTTCATATCTAGTATATTTCCCTTCAAATTTTTTGCTGGTTTTTTTATGAAAGTTTTATGCTAAATTTAACCATTGTTTTGAATGTTACATAAATTATAATAGACGCCATGCTTTGCTATAAGCTTATCGTGAGTGCCTGATTCGACTATCTCGCCTTTGTCTAATACTAAAATCTTGTCGGCTTTTCTAATCGTTGATAACCTGTGTGCAATTACAATTAGTGTTCTAGTGCCGACTATCTTGTCTATCGCTAGCTGAATTTCTTTCTCGGTTTCGGTGTCAACAGCGCTGGTAGCCTCGTCTAAAATCATTATTGAAGAGTTTTTGAGGATACACCTCGCAATAGATAATCGCTGCTTTTGTCCGCCGGATAATCTCATACCACGTTCACCGACCATAGTGTCATACCCCTGCGGAAGATTTGTGATAAAATCGTCTATGCAGGCAATTTTAGCGGCATTTATTACCTCTTCTCGTGTCGCATTGTCTTTGCCATAGGCTATGTTTTCATAAATTGTGCCATTAAATAAAAATACGTCTTGTAGCACTAGACTAATTTCATTTCGTAAACAATGTAAAGTGATATCTCGTATGTCTATCCCGTCCATTGTAATTCTGCCACCTGTCGGCTCGTAAAATCTTGAGATTAAAGCTGAAATTGTGGACTTGCCAACCCCTGTTGCACCAACAAGTGCGACCATCTCTCCGGGAGATACAGAAAAGGAAATATGATTTAATACTTTTGTAGTGTCATCATATGAAAAAGATAAATCTTCAAAAGATATCTGCCCGTCTAAATAGTCTACCTCTTTGGCATTTTCACTGTCTTTTATGGTAGGCTCAGTGTCTAAAACAGCAAATACTCGCTCGGCTCCTGATAGCGCCATCTGAACATCTTCAAGCACTCTAGCAAGAGCGGTGACAGGTCCATAAAACATTGAAAGGTATAGCAAAAAAGCTACAATATCGGAAATCTTTATAAGCCCCTTTAGGGCAAGATATCCGCCAAACCCCATAACGACAACTGTGCCGATAGAGGATAAAAAGGCAATAATTGGGTGGAATATTCCGGAGTAGTAGAGTGCTTTTATAATGGATTTAGAGTAATCGTCCGACTGCTCTTTAACTCGGTTTCTCTCGTAATCTTGCTTGTTAAAAACTTGAATTTCTTTCATTCCTGAAAAGTTGTCTTGCAATACCGCATTTAAGTTCGCAACCTTTTGCTGTGCCTTTTTAAAGTTACGCCTCATCTTTCGTAGAATTTTTGAAAGTAGAAAGATAAAAGGTATCGGTATGCAGGTTAAAAGTGCTAGAATGGGATTTACTGTAAAAAGTATAATAGTAACACCGACAAATAAAATCACATTTGAAATTAAATCCGGCAATGAATGTGCAATTAAATTTTCAAAAGTAGCGGTGTCATTTACAACGTTAGACATTAACTGCCCTGTCTGCTTGTCGCCATAATAACTCATAGATAGTTTTTGAAAATGATCGTATAGCATAACACGTATTTTGGAAACTAAATTCCAAGAGGTGACATGCCCGTAGTAGTTGCTAAGAAACTGGAATACACCCCTTAAAGCATATAACAGTAGCATTAAAAGTGATAGCCAAAAAATAGTTGGCATATCACTCGCTGTAAAATTCCCTTCGATAATTGCTAGAATGTTGCGGATAATTGAGGGGGAAACAAGGGCAATCCCTGTAATCCCTAGTAACGATAATGTGGATATTATAAGGTATTTTCTCCACTCTTTTGCGTATTTTATAAGTCGTATAATTTGTTTCAAACTGTATCACCTTGCCATGCTTTCGTGCTATTAAAATTTGTATAATATAATTATACCACAAATCTTTACGTTTTTGCACTGTTTTTATCTAAATAAGTTAAAAGTTTTAAAAAAGTTAAAAAAACGAGCTTAAAACAAAGATAATTACCTTTAATCAAAGTTAATCTAGATAAATAGACTTGTTTTTGTAGAATGAATAGATTATTTTTTCAGTAACAGGAAGATTGAAAATCTTTTCTATTGCTTTTTGATAAAGGTCAAGCTGTATTTTGTACTTTTCTACAAGTGCATCTTCATCTGGGGCGTAGTCGGTTTTGTAGTCTACTAGTATTATCTTGCCATTTTCTATGAAAAAACAGTCGATTACACCTTGAAGTAAAATTGTTTCATCAAAATCATAAGGCGGAGTTTTTGTAATCTTGTAATACTCTGCAATCGGTAGCATCATCGTAAATCGGTACTCTTTGTATAGCTGTGTGCTACTGTTCATTCTGGTGGCAAGGTCACTGCTGAAAAACGAAAGTAGGGAAGATAGGTTAATATCTTTGTAGATAGATTCTGAAAATACGTGATTTTCCATTGCGTCTTTTAAGGTGGCAGTTAGGTCCTTTTTTGTTTTGCAACGGGTGTTGTCGGCATATTGTAAAAATTTATGGATAGCTGTACCAATGTCGGCACTGTTTTTCCCGGCTATAAAGCTAGGTTTTATGAATGAAAGCTCGTCGTATAACTTTTCTGAATTGTCGTCTAAAAGGTTAGATTTAATCTCAGATACTGTAAGCTTAGACGGAACACTAAATAGCGCATCTTTGCTGTATTTGAATAAAAGTCGGTTGAAAATCTCGGCTCTTAGGGTAGTGTCCTCTGTAAAAGGCTTTTTCTCGCTAGTTTCTTTTGTTGTTTTTATAGCTATAATATCGTTTTTATCTTTTAGGGTAAGCTGTATGTGAGAGTTTGTTTTCCAGCTGTTCGTGGCTCTTGTAGCATCTAGAATACTAGCAGAATCAGGGTGTATCATAAGTGCTGATAAAAGCCAAAATGACATTTTATTTACACTTTTAAGGTAGCTTTCTGAAATGGTGCCACGACTTGTTATCGAGCTTTTTGCTCTTTTAATTTCGGAGTCCTTAGCTGTGGCAGTAATGAAAAGCTTGTCTGAGGCTCTAGTGCAGGCAACATATAGCACTCTCATCTCTTCTGAAAGATTTTTTAGTTTAATTTTTTGGGAGATAGCCTCGTATGCTAGAGTGTTAAACTCAATTCGCATATCCATATCACGAACTCGAGGGCCAAAGCCTAATTCTTTGTCAATTAAAAATGGCTGACTAGCATCGGTAGAGTTAAAGCTACTGTCTAAACAGCATAAAAACACAATGGGAAACTCTAGTCCTTTTGATTGGTGGATAGTCATAATACTTACAAATTCGTTTGCAGGAATTGAGGAGGCAGGGGATATTCCGCCCTCTTTTTCGATGACTTTTTTAATGAAGTTTACAAAGCCATATAATCCGTGCGAGCCTGAATCCTCATAGCTTTTAGCGTATCGGCAGAGCTGGTTTAGATTTTCTTGACGGGTAGCTCCGTTATTCATTCCACCAAAAACACGCATAAGCGAAAGGTCGTTTATTAGTAGCATTAAAAATCGGTAGATAGGTAGCTCACGTGAGCGAAGTCGAAGAAAAGAAAGCTTGTCTAATACGTTTTTAAACTTTTCGTTTTCTTCTGATATTTTTTTGAAAGCATCGTAAAAACAAAGCTTGTTACCGGCAAGTCTTATGTCTACAAGCTCATCATTTGTAAAGCCAAAAGCCGGGCAACGTAAAGTGGCGGCAAGGGCTATATCATCATATGGATTGTCGATTGTTTTTATGATAGAAATTATGCTTTCTATCTCGTATTGCTCAAAATAATTGTTGTTGTTTTCACAAAATACAGGAACGTTAGCATTTTGAAACGCATTTGAAAAAGCCGCTAGAGTTCCTCTCTTTTTTCGTAAAAGTACAGCAAAATCAGAGGGGGTAGCTTTTCTGTAACAGTTGTTTTTAATGTCAAAAATCTCATAGCCACTTTTTAGCATTTCAGCAATTTTATCCGCTACATACTTAGCCTCAATATCATACTTTGAGTATTTTAAAACATCTTTTTCTATTACTGCGTCAGGGTCATAAGCATCATCTTCTGCGGAGTTTATTATTGTAATTTCGGTAATCTTGCTCTCGTCTTTAGGGTAGGGGGCGCTTGCAATAAGGGCTCCGTCATTTATATAGTCAACATTTCCAACGTTTTTAGTCATACAGTGGGAGAAGAAAAAATTGATAAAATCTATCACTTCGCCTCGGCTACGAAAATTTTCAGCGAGGTTTACAAGATGTGGAAAATCGTCAGGGCTTTGTTTGGCAAGCTCCTGCTTTTGCATAAAAATTTCAGGACGTCCACCTCTAAATCCGTAGATACTCTGCCTAATGTCGCCAACTACAAAGAGGTTTTTGCCATTGTCGGAAATCACCGAAAAGATAAGGTCTTGTATCTCGTTTGTGTCTTGATACTCGTCTATTAAAACCTCGTCATAAAGGCTCTTTATAGTTTTAGCAAGCTCTGTTTCAATAGGGGTGTTGTTTTCGCTAATCCCTTTAACTAAAAGCTTTAAAGCGAGCTTTGTAATATCTGAAAAATAAAGGATATTCTTGCGGTTTAACGCCTCAGTGTATTGACTTTCAAACTGTTTTACAAGCGTTATTATAGTAGTTATTATCGGTCTTAAATAGTTGCAGTCGTCGATGTTGTCCTGCTCCGATATGAAAAAAGCGTTGTTTTTTAAAGACGTTATGAAATCTTTAAAGTGCTTTCTAAGTGCTGTTCCCATCTTTTTAAGCGGATTTGTATTTATCCCTTTAGCCGATGGAGTGCCATCTAGGTTAATAGTGTCAATAAAGGCTTTAATATCTGCAAAATTTCCAAGAGTGCATTTTTCTATTAAAACATTCATTATATTAATTTCGTTTGTTAAAAATGGGCTAAAAGCGGCGGTTACCATTTCGTCAAAATCCATTTCCGCCATTTTATCGGAGTACATCTGCTTTATTTCAATTAAATTTAGCTTTAATTCGTTTATTAAAAAACTCTTTGTAGCAAAACCATTGTTATCAGCATCAAACTGTGATAACGCAAAGTTTAACCAGTCGTCCTCAAATGGGATAGTCTCTAAAAGTTTGTATAATTTTAGAATGATATTAATAACATTCTGATCGGTTTTGTCGGTGCTTAGTAAATCGCAAACGTCGGCAAAGTTTGGAATGGTTTTATAGGCATCTATAACTATATCGGTGGCAATTTGCTCACGAAGTAGCATTATTTCAATGTCATCTGCCGCTTTAAAGTTGCTTGAAATAGAAAGATTGTAAAAATTGTTGCGGACTATTTCAGCAAAATATGAGTCGATAGTGCAAATTTTGGCTTTGTGTACCTTCATACTTTGCTTTAAAAGATGAATGTTGTGAGGAGATTTTGAAAGGGCAGTGTTTATGACAGTGGAAATTCGATCTCGCATCTGTGCTGCTGCTTTTTTTGTAAACGTTACAATTAATAACCGCTCAAGGTCATTTCCGCTTAAAACAAATTGTAATACTCGCTCAGTTAATACAGCAGTTTTACCGGATCCTGCCGCCGCTGAAACAAGCACCATTCCACCTTTTTTATCGATAGCCTCCTGCTGTGATTTAGTAAATTCCATACTCCGCCCTCATAACTCTATTTTTTTCTATTATATCTAAAAACCATTTTCTTCTAAAAAAGACTTTCTTTTATTTTACTATACTGTAAACTAATTTTTTGTCTAAAAAAGATTTTCTTTTATCATATTGATTTTTTTTCTTCTAAAACAACTTTTGTTTTATTCTAATCATTAAATTATTTTTCGTCTAAAAAGACCTTTTATTTATTCTACCACATTATCTAATTCTTTTCAATCTAGTTTCACCGAACAAATTAAAATGGCAAAATTTAAAAAATTTTATAATAGTAGTTTTTTTAAAATAAGTAGCAAAGCGAAAAAAATAGCCTACAATATGTAGACTATTGAAAATCGGTACATAAAGTAGGCTATTTAATATTAATACATATTACGGAGAATACGAATACGTTCTTCAATTGGTGGGTGGGTTGAAAAGATACTTGAGAACTTTTTCTCTGGAAAGTCAATGTACATACATTTAAGCTGTTCGCCACCTAAAGACTTAATATCGTTTTCGGTGTAAGGAGGAATTCCCCCAAGCTTTTCAAGTGCAGAGGCAAGCCCCTCATTGTATCCACAAAGTCGAACTCCATAGGCATCAGCGGCAAATTCTCTTTTGCGAGAGATACTCATCTGAATAAAACTTGCTATAAGTCTAGCAATAGGCTGAAGTAAAATTGCTAGTAATCCGACAATAGCTAGTATTCCGGCACCGCCACTATCGTTATCGTCGTCACCTCTTCGACCGCCAAAAAAGGCAAGTCTTGAAAATATCATCGAAAGAATTATTATAATGCTGACTAAAGAAACAGTAAGCTGTGAGAGCATAATATCACGGTGAACGATATGCGACATCTCGTGGGCGATAACACCCTCAAGCTCTTGCTCGTCCATCATTTTCAAAAGCCCTTCGGTAACGCCGATTAAAGCATCGTGTTCGCTCATACCGCTTGCAAATGCGTTAGGCTCAGCACTAGGTATAATGTAAACATCTGGTACTCTTTTAAGACCGGCAGCAATTGAAAGCCCCTCAACTTTAGAGAGCAAAATTCTTTGACTTTCAATAGAGGCATCGGCTTTTTTACCGTGCGTCATACCAAGAATAGCGGCTTTTGCAGAGAGCATTTGAATAGGAATTACAATGACAGTTACAACAGCACCCCAAATAATACCGGAGCGAAGATCACCAAGGTAATAACCAATTCCAAGGCTGATAGCCATTATAAACACAACAAGACCAAGGACTAGCAGGATAGATTTTATCACATTTCTGCGAACTTGTTCTATTGTTGAATATGTTTTCTCTTGTTTCATTTTATGAAATGTCCTTTATCCTCATATTATCGGTTGTATCACGAATTTCTTGTGATATTTCAAAGAAAGGCTCTTCGGTGTAACCTAGCATTTTAGCCATAAGGTTGCTAGGGAACTTAACTAGTTCAGTGTTAAAGTCGGTTACAGCCATATTATATCTGTTTCTTGAAAAAGCAATTTTGTCCTCACAGTCGGAAACTTCTACCATAAGCTTTCTAAAGGATTCATTTGCGCCTAAAGTAGGGTAGTTTTCAGCTACTGCGTAAAAAGATGGTAGCATTTTAGAAATTTCATCGTTTGCTTTCATCTTCTCAGTGTTTGAGCCGGATGTAATCCCTGTGCGTGCTTGTGTAAGCTTTTCAAGGAGGTCACCCTCATAGTTTGTTTGCATTTTAAGGGTGTCTATAAGATTTGGAATGACATTTGCTTTGCGTTTTAGTTGAACATCAATCGAGGACCAAGCCTCACCGATATAAACTTTCTTGCGTACAAGTCCGTTGTATAGCCCGATTACGAAAAATATAATTACAGCTACGATTATGAGTGGAATCCACCACATATTGAACATCTCC
>JAVVYT010000042.1:0-10864 GCA_036650995.1 Clostridia bacterium
CGAAAAAGGTCGAAAATAAAAAAGCTATCAAAAAAAGGTCGAAAAAGGTCGAAAACATTAAAACTAGGAGGAAGATTATTATGAAATGCAAAAACTGTGGCTCTGAATCTGAAGGCAAATTCTGCGAAAACTGTGGTACTTTATTAACCCCATTAGAAAATACCACCCCCACCGCACCAGTAGCAAAAGCAATAAACGAACAGCAAACCCCCACCACACCAGTAGCAAGCACTATAAACGAACAGCAAACCCCCATAACACCAGTAACCCCTACTACAAATGCACAACAACCCTCTGCTACAAGTGGAGTAGCAGTATCAAATTCACCCGAAAACCCTACTACAAGTGGTACATCAGTATCAAAATCAGTAGAAAATACCACAAATAATGGAGTGACAGTAACAAAGACAAAAACTATCACCACCACCAAAAAGCCATTACTAAAACAATGGTGGTTTTGGGTTTTAGTAGTATTTTTTGCAATCGTTTTTATAAGTGTTGTAGCCGGAAATAGTAATAAATCCGATACAGCAAAACAGCCAAGTTCTTCTCAGTCAACAACTTCTGAAAATACCGAGCAAACAAGTAAAGATACCAGTTCTAAAACATCAGCACCACCCAAAAAAGAAGAGCCTAGCAAACCTTCTACCCCTAGCAAAAAAGAAGAGCCTAGCAAACCCGCCACCCCTACAAAAACATATGAATCAATTTTAGCAGAGTATTCCAAAAAAATGAAAGATGCAACACCGGGACTAGTTAGCGAATATAAAAGTGAAGCCGCTAAAAACACCGAAGGAGTTTCAGGACTTGCAAAAATTTCAAATGATAAAATTACAAAGCTAGCTAAAATTTCAAATGATGGTATGTCAGAAATGGCAAAAATTATGTATAAAACAGGTAGTGGAAAGTATAGCGAATATGAGGAATGGGCAGGAAAACTCACAGAAGTATATATGGCAGAGGCAGGAAAAATTTCAGATGCCTATATGGATTCAGCAACTAAATAATGCAAACTTTATAATACATTTCACAAAGCATTATGTTATCAGAAATTAAATAAAAGAAATGGTGGTAAAATTATGACATGTCCAAATTGCAACGCAGAAACAAACGGAAAATTTTGTGAATACTGTGGCTCAATCCTCCCCGAAGAAGTGCAGGTAGTCGCTAGCGAAACTGTAAACGCAACAATTATTCCAAACGCTAATGCACCAATAAACGAAAATCAAAACTCGAATTTAGGCAATAACGCAGGCACAAACAACGACTCTTTTAGAGTAGCAAATACACAAACTGAAGTTTGCCCTAAATGCGGAAGTAGCAATATTATCTTTACACCGGTTACAGAAACGACTGTAAATAGCGTTACAAAAGGAAAAACGAAAGGCTTTGGTTGTATAAAATCTTGTCTTGGATTTGTTTTATTTTCAGTACCGGGCGTTCTATGCGGACTTTGCGGTAAAGGAAAGCATAAATCTAAAACAACAAGCGTTTCAACAACAAAGGTTAATACGGTAAAAACATGTCAAAATTGCGGATGGCGTTTCTAAAAACTTTTAATTTCATAGGCGATAAGAGCGGTTGTCATCAAATACCGGAGCGGAGCTTTTGCGTAAAAGGCTATATTTTCCCGATATGCGCTAGGTGTACTGGTGTCTTTATAGGTCAGTTGTCAGCGGTTATTCTACTACTGTTTGGCGTGACAGTTAATATTTTTATAGCGATAGCTGTGCTACTAGTTATGGGCGCCGATTGGTTTATTCAATACATAGGAATTAAATCCTCTAATAATTATCGACGTTTTTTTACAGGCATTTTGGGCGGATTTGGCGTCTTTGAAATATATATTTTCATAGCAAAAATTATATTTAAGGTTATTGCTAAACTTTTTATAAACTAAATATCTAACTTAAAAAAATCTACTATTATCTTTTAGACATTAGTAGATTTTTTTGCCTTTAATATTGCATTTTTCTAGATATCGTAAAAATCCTATCTTTAAAATGATAATTTAATGCAAAAGATAGATAAAAACACTGTATTTTTAAAATACCAAGTTTAGATAAGTAAATATTTAATTTATTGTTTAATAAGTACAAAGTTCGAGTTGTAAGTTTGATATATTTATAAAATACTTTCTTTTTATAAATAATTTGGGTTGACAAAATAAGGATAAAAGTGTAGACTAATATTATGGGAATTATTGTGAATATCAAGACTGAATTAGACTGAAAAGAGCAAAACTTTACTAAACAGATAGGCATTTTACTGAAAAGGGGAGGATAGATAGATGAATAGTAATAAGGCGATGAATATCAATTCATTTGTAGATGCTAAGGCGTTATATGAGGCGTTATCTAAAAGTACAGATAATTATCTATTTATCTGTAATATGAAATCAAAAACTTTCTATTTCTGTGACGAAATGAAAGAGAAATTCAGCCTGCCTATGGGCGAAATTACAGACATCAAAACTCTTTTATTAGATAAAGTTCACCCGAGTGAGCAAAGTGCTGTTGGTAATGCACTAGAAGATATAATGGCTGGAAGATCTTGCGATTTTTACGAGGAAAGCAGACTTAAAACTAAGGACGGGCAATGGGTTTGGACCAGATGTCGAGGTAGAGTTGAGGAATGTGAAAATGGCGAGAAAATTTTTGCAGGTAGCTTTACCGATATGGGAAAATATCGTAAAATCGACGCACAAACAAGTCTACCAAACAAATTTGAGTTTGTAAAACTTTTAACAAAGCAGCTATTAATGATTCAAGATAAATCTCAAGAGGAAAACATCACCGGCGGAATTATGATGCTAGGCATTGATAATTTTCGTCATATAAATAGTCTTTACGGCCATTATTTTGGTGACGAAGTGCTACGCAAAGTCATTAGAATAATAGAGGATAACATCTTAGAGTCGGTATCTTTATATAAACTAGATGGCGACCAATTTGCCCTTATCTCTAGCTCAAACACCGAGAAAGATTTTAAAGAAATCTATGATAATATTTTCAAAGCCTTTCAAACTCAGCACGAGCTTTTAGGGCAGAAATACTATTGCACTTTATCCGCAGGTTGCGCTTTATTTGAGGAAAATATAACCTCGTCCGAAGAGTTTTATAAAAGAGCAGAGTATGCTTTAGAGTGTGCTAAATCGGACGGAAAAAATAGATTATGTATTTATAAGCCGGGAATTATGTCAAATAAAATCCGTGCTTTAGAGCTTACCGAAATTTTACGAACAGATATTGATAATGATTTTAATAATTTTGAAGTGTACTTCCAGCCAATTGTAAATGCTGAAAATGGCAAGCTAAAAGGCTCAGAGGCACTACTTCGTTGGCACTGTGAAAAATATGGAATAGTAGGACCGGCAGAATTTATCCCTCTTTTAGAACGTTCAGGTCTTATAAATAAAGTCGGCACGTGGGTACTCAAAAAAGCGGTAGAAGTTTGCGTTTTATGGCGAAATGTAGTTCCAAGCTTTTTTATGTGCGTAAATATGTCATTTCAGCAGCTCTTGCAAAAGGACTTTATCGATATTTTGCGTGATACGCTAGCTCCTGTAAAACTCGAAATATCCGCTATTAAAGTGGAGCTTACTGAGAGCTGTATAGCAACTTCAAGTAGATACCTTAAAGAAACTTTTGATGAAATAAGAGCCCTCGGTGCAGAAATTGCAATGGACGATTTTGGAACAGGATACTCCTCTTTAAATATCCTAAAATCAGCGCCTGCCGATATAGTTAAAATAGATAGAGCTTTTGTAAGTAATATCGTTTCAAGTGAATTTGACCTTACTTTTATAAAATTTGTAGTTGCCCTTTGCCATAGCGTTGGAATTCGTGTATGCCTTGAGGGAATTGAAACTATCGAAGAATATAACAAAGTAAAAGACCTAAAGTTAGACTTTATTCAAGGCTTTTTCTTTGGACACCCATCTAGTAAAAATATTTTTGAAAATAAATTTTTGCATTAATTTGAAGAAAATCGGATATAATAAATAATGAAAATACAACCTCCAAAACTACAAAAAAATCTAACAGAAGTATCTAATATAAATAGCTGTGCAAAAGATGCTATAACCTTAGAAACTAAAATATTTGCTACAATCTTTTCAAATGAGAAGATGCAAATAGAGGATTTTTCAGCAGTAGAATTTGAAGGTTGTGTTTTTAAAGGTTGCGTGTTTTCGGACGCTATTTTAGAAAAAGCTACCTTTATAGACGTTGCTTTTGAGCTGTGCGACTTTTCTAATTGCAAACTACGTGAGTCGTATTTTAATCGTTGTAGCTTTGAAAACTGCAAATGCACCGGCGCTAATCTTTGTGAGTGCATTGTAAAACATACTATCTTCAAAAACTCAAACCTTAAATATACTATCTTTGATAAATCAAAACTATCTTTTGTTATCCTAAATGAAGTGGACTTTAGCGGTGGATCAATGTCGGAGGCTGTTTTAAAAAATGTCGAGTTTATAGATAGCAAAATAATAAGCTGTAATTTCTTCAAAACCCCTTTAAAAGATATAGATTTTACCTCCGATGATTTTGAAAATCCAATTCTTCAAAATCCGCCCCAAGAGCTTTTAGGCGCTATCGTAAATACTGCTCAGGCGACTGACCTTGTAAGGCTCATAGGCGTTGTTGTGCGTTGACAAAATGGGCGGAATGTTGTATACTAATTGCATACTAAGGATAAAAATAAGCTTTGAAATAAATAGTTAAATTTTTAAATTGGAGTAAAATATGAAAAAGGTAATGTTAGTTTTTGGCACTCGTCCAGAGGCTATAAAAATGTGCCCGCTTGTAAACGAACTTAAAACACGAAAAAGTTTGAAAACCATTGTCTGCGTAACGGGGCAACATCGTCAAATGCTAGACCAAGTTTTGAGCGTTTTCAAAGTCGCTCCTGATTATGACTTGTCTATTATGGTTGATAATCAAACACTTTTTGACGTGACTACCAATATATTAAATAGAATAAAATCAGTGCTTTTGCAAGAAAATCCAGATGTTGTTTTAGTCCATGGTGACACCTCTACAACGTTCGTGACCGCTCTTGCTTGCTTTTATCTGCAAATACCAGTAGGCCACGTTGAAGCAGGACTTCGCACCTATAATATCCATTCACCATACCCGGAGGAGTTTAATCGTCAAGCAGTTTCTATTATCGCTAAATATAACTTTGCCCCAACTGACCTTTCAAGGCAAAATCTAATAACCGAGGGCAAAAGTGCTGATAATATCTATGTTACAGGCAATACCGCAATTGACGCACTAAAAACCACCGTTTCTGATAACTATCAGCACGAACAGCTATCGTGGGCAGGGGATAGCAGGCTTATTATGATAACTGCTCATCGTCGTGAAAATATCGGAGAGCCTATGCACCATATGTTTAGAGCAATTCGTAGAATAATCGAAAAGTATCAAGATGTAAAAGCTATCTACCCAATCCATATGAATCCTATCGTTAGAAAAGCAGCTAATGATGAGCTGTGTGGCTGTGATAGAATTAGAATTATAGAGCCACTTGACGTTGTGGATTTCCATAACTTTTTGGCTAAATCTTACCTCATTCTAACAGATAGTGGCGGTATTCAAGAAGAAGCGCCATCTCTTGGCATACCAGTTCTAGTTATGCGTGATACAACAGAGCGTCCCGAAGGTATAAAAGCCGGCACTCTAAAACTTGTCGGAACGTCTGAAGAGGTTATATATAAAGAGTTTGAAAACCTCCTTTGCAATGAGGAACAGTACCAAAAAATGAGTAAAGCCTCAAACCCATACGGTGACGGTAAAGCCAGTAAACGTATCGCCGATATCCTAGAACAAACCCTTTAATTAAAGATAAATCTAAAACAAGTAAAGTTAAAACTAGTAAAACTAAAACCAGTAAAACTAAAAAAATTAAAGAAAAGTAATTATCTTATAAACTCAAATTTTAGATAAAGAAAATCAATTCATAAATATTAAAAGACAACTATTAAAGTAAAACTCTACTTTTCTAGTTGCCTTTTTTTATTAACTCTTTAAATCACAAATTTTAAAAACAATTATTTTTTATCTTGATTTTGCAAAAAGGTGCGGTAGCGATTTAGGGTTTTTGAAAGGTGGTTCATCTCGATATCAGAGTATTCACCAAACGAAATATCGGGATTAGTAGTCATCATATAGTCAACTCGATCCGCCATCATATGCGGTGCATTTTTAGCTGAAAGTTGGTTAAAATAAGCGGCAGTAACAAAATTTAAAAGCTCTTTTGGCGTGGCACCGTCCTTTGGAAACGAGCAGTACGAACACTCAGCGGTCAAAAATTCTCGAGTGCCATTTATATCGATTTTATAAAGTAGCTCTAGTGCTAGCCTTTTTTGAAGATTGATAATCTCTTGCTCTTTCATATCCTCGTGAATTGCTATAACGAAGTTGCTCTCACCAACTCGCCCAATTAAATGCCCTGCATCGTTCTTCTTGAAGTATGGTCTAAAACACTCGTTTAAATACTCTATTAAAGCCACTTTTTGCTCTTCTGTGCAAATCTGAACTATTCGGTTGTAGTTGTGTATTACAATGTATACCATATGAAAACATCGGTCTTTTTCAGCTGTCCAAGGTAAAAGATTTCTTAAAAAACTATCTCTATTTAGAATCTTAAAGTCGGCATCTCTTAAATTATCTATCCTGATAGACTCTTTTAAGTCGGCTTTTTGACGATAACAAAATAGAAAGAGTGCTACTAATAAAGTTAGGATAATAGTGACTGAAATTAAGGTAATAAGCATAGGAAAATTAACCCAGCCACCTGATTTTATAATGCTAAGAGTCCAAGTGGTGGGGAGATTAAAGGTAGTTTCTAATGAACGTGAAAAGTCGGCGGTTTTTGAGCTTATAGCAACAACGTCTTTGTGCCCGTCTTTAGGGTGAACTCGCCAAAGCTCATAATCATAATTTTTCTCTTTTAATGTGTTTAAATTAAAACTATTAATAAGCGTTTCACTGTCTATCTCAATGGCAATTTCTCCTCTAAATATAGAAGTACCATTGTCATCAGTTGTAAATAAGGGCTTTATAACTAGAAAAACTGTCTTGCCATTTCGCTCCATTGGACCCTCTACAACAAGGTCATTGTTTACCCTCGCTTGTGTGTAGGCATAGTCTAGCTCTGAAATGTCTTTCCCTAAATACTGGTCTGAGGCGGAGCCTGAGGGGTAGACTTTTACAAGCTTTGTCTTTTCAAGTAGTTCTACACTAAGGCACTCTTTTTTGGCTAGTATTTGCTTTGCAACATCTTCAAAACTTTCAGTGTCACCATCTGAAATTAATACTGAGGATAACTCCTCGGTGTAGTTGAATTTATTTGTGAAATTTAAAACGATAGAGTCTTTATATGAAGTAAGTAGGGTATCTACATGTTGCTTTTCAACAGCAATATTCTTTTGCGAAGAGATAATTGTACCGCTAATTAGCAGTATTAGTAATACTGTAATTGTTAGCATATGAAAGATAAAAGTTCTTCTTTTTTTCATAGTCGTACAATACCCCTCCTTTTTAATTTAATCGTTTTTTAAAATTCCCTTAACTCTGTTTTTAAACCTCGGTCAAAAAAATTGCCATTCTTGTAATTGCTATTTTGAGATAACTTTTCCAAGAATTAATATTCTGAAAATAAATATTCTGAAAATTAATCTTCTGAAAATTTGTATTTTTGTTATCAACTATTATTGAAACAATCGTTTTGAAAATTACTAGTCTAAGAATTTGTATCAGTAGTATCTTCAAAAATTTTGTAGCTGCCTTTTTTAGTTTGTTTTACATAATATAGCATCTTGTCAGCTTTTCGAACAAGGTCCTCAGAATTATCCTCAGGACTTGTGCAGATTGATACACCCATACTACAACGAACGCTTATAACCTCTTCATTTATGTGTATTTCAGAGTGAAGTCTAGCTATTATCTCACTTAAAATATCCTCTAAAATATCGGTAGACAAAATCCCGGAGAGGAAGAGAATAAACTCATCGCCACCATATCTGCCAACAAGTCCGTCGTATTTTTTCTCATACTCACGAAGAACATACCCAACATTTTTAAGTGCAATATCACCGGTGTTATGCCCGTAGGTGTCATTTATCATCTTTAAATTATCAACGTCCACAAAACAAATAGCCGCAACCTCACCAGGGGTAATTGCGTTTATCTTGTTTGGTAGCTGATTTGAAAATACAGTGCGAGTGATAACCCCTGTAAGTCCGTCGGTTAAGCCTTTGTTTGTAAGACTTATTATCTCTTTAAAATCAACATTATCAGGCTTTTCATTTTGGTATATCTTCTTTTCAAGCTCCTGAACAGACTCTACAAGCATATCAACTGTTTCTCGTCTTGAATTTATAAACTTCTTTGCCAAAAGCACAAATACAATACAGCCTAAAGTGCTAAGTAAAAACATTAAAAGAAGTCTTGGCAAAAGTGTAAGTAGTAATTTTCCAAAACTCACTCTGCAAAAAAGTGTCCAACCAGTGTTTTTTATCGGTGTGAAAGTATTGCGTTTTAAATCAAAAGTTCTTGCACTAAAGTAGGTTTCCGGCTTTTTAGCATAGATAGACTCTTCTATTCCTTTAGCCTGTACATTAAAGAAAAACTCTGGCTGTGATAATTCTAAAAATGTTTTGCCATATTTTTCGGGGACATTTATAGCCATAGCTTGAGTTTTAGAGCCGAGGAGTAAAAGCTCTTGATAGCTTGAACTAGTGTTATAATTTAGCATTTCATGCACTTCATCAAGTGAAATGGACGCAAAGATACAACCGTCCACTTTGCCATTTTGCAGAATAGGAACAGCTATTGTAAAGTTTTTAGTAATACCGTCCGAGCCAGCAGCAAAGGCATCGGTCACCTGAGGCTTGCCGGTTTTGTTTAATGCTTGAATGTATTCCCTTGAGCTTAAATTAGCGGTTGTGCCTTTTTCAGTGTAGACATTTCCGTCTTTGTCTAAAATACGCATCATAAAATAATTTAAGTTTTTGGCATATACATTCAGTTGAGCGGCTTTCTCTTCGTAGGATATATTAGGGCTTTTGTAGTATGCGTTGCCCGCAAGGGAGGTGAGGAGTGCTATCGAATTGTCAACACGATATTCAAGCTGTGACTTGGTCGAGGCAAGCGCAAAATCATTCTCCTTTTGCATTACTCTAAAACCATACCCTATTGTTATCAGAGTTTCTAAAAACAATACTAGTATGTAAAAGAAAATAATATATTTTATAATCGGTTTAAAGGATAAGTCGACGTCTTTTCTTCCGTAATTTTCCTTAGTCATAAAATGTGTCCTTTCGCTTTATAAATGCCACGTAAAAAAGATAATAGCATAAGTGAAAATAAAGCATCTCCTTTTAAAGGTGCTTTTGCTTTGCTAAAATATTTTTTTAAAACTTTTTTCATATTAGTAGATAAAAATAAAATCCACTGTAACTGCAATCTTTGTATGGCTTAATAATATACTATTTTGTTGATAAAGTAAAGGCATTTTAGCTAAAATTCTTTAAAATTTTTATGTATTATTAAAAAAACTAAGAGCTTGACGCTTTTCTTAGCTTTTCTTAGCTTTTTTAGAGTTGAAAAGTCGAGTTTTAGCTTTTATCCGCTTTAAGTGTCACCGCTACTATTTCAGGTTGATTGAATATGCGTTGTGGAAAAAGACTGTTGCCAAGCCCTCTGCTTATGTACATAGTGGAATTTTCGATAGTGTGCTTTCCGCTTGTGAGTTTTGGAAAATACCCCTGCACAGGAGCTATTATTCCTTCTGTAAAGGGTAGCCTTATCTGCCCACCATGTGCATGCCCTGCAAAGATTAAATCATAATTATTACTTGCATATAATTCTAAACTTTCCGGTCTGTGCGTTAGTAGAATTTTAAAAGACTCTTCATTGCCAAACGCTAGGTTTTGTACCTCTCCTTCAAACGTTTTGTCTTTTAATGAATATAAGTCGTCCGCTCTGTAAAAAGTGGGGTCTAAAACTCCAATTATATCAAGAGTAGCATCGCCTTTTTGCGTCGTTGTTTTCTCGTTTTCAAGAACATTAACGTTAGCTGCTTTTAAAATTTTTATAAGTTCATTGTAGTTTGAAAGGGTCGATTCGTGATTTCCCGGAACATAGTAGGTGGGCGCAATGGAAGTGGCACCGCTTATAAAGTCTTTTAAAACCTCTTCGTTGTATCGGTGAAAATCTATAATATCCCCGGTAATCACAATGATATCGGGGCAACATTTATCAATTTTATTTAATAATACCGCCTCTTTTCTGCCAAACTTTTTGTTGTGTAAATCGGAAATATGCACAATCTTAAATCCGTCAAATTCAGGTGGTGTTTTTTTGTTTTCATAGGTGTGTGTGGAAGTGGTTATAATGTTGTTCTGCCAAATACTAAAAAACATAGCCGAAACAATAATTATCCCCCCAACTAAAACCCTAAATATAATTTTCTCATACTTCAATATCCAATCCATCTTAAAATCCTTCTCAAATCAGCCAACACTTATATATAAAAATCATCTTTCTATCCCTTCTCAAATCAGCCAACACTTAATATCCAAAAATCATCTTTCTATCCCTTTTTCAAATCCCCAACTTTAAAACCCATGTCATATTAAATCCCAAACTTCTATAATGGCATAGTGTGTCTTACTTTGGAAATGTCATATAAAACTATCTTGCTTTTAAAGTTTTTCTATAATACCATATAATAAACTGTTAAAATCCACTTTTTAGTAACCGCAAACCCCATCAGCTTTTGACTTTTTCTACTCGTTTTTTGTGAGCAAACAAACGCTCTCGATGTGGCTGGTGCGGGGGAACATATCTAC
>JAVVYT010000043.1:0-7200 GCA_036650995.1 Clostridia bacterium
AATAAGCGACAAAGTGATAAAAGAAGTGGAGTTTACAATATATGTGGACAAGTGAAGATTTTAAAGACTATGAAATACTAGATGCTACCGACGGTATGAAACTCGAGAGGTTTGGCGACTATATTTTAGTACGTCCCGACCCTCAAATTATCTGGAGTACAGGAAAAAAACATCCGCTATGGAATAAATATGATGCAAAATACAATCGCTCCTCACAGGGTGGAGGTAGTTGGGAAATTAAAAAGCTCCCCGAAACCTTTAATATAAGCTATAAAAACCTTAATTTTATTTTAAGACCTATGAACTTTAAGCATACTGGTATTTTCCCTGAACAGGCACCAAACTGGGATTATATGATGGACTTAATAAAAAAACAGACAAGACCTATCAAGGTATTAAACCTATTTGCCTATACCGGCGCTGCAACTATTGCTTGTGCCTCGGCAGGGGCGGCAGTCACGCACGTTGACGCAGCTAAGGGAATTATAGCACTAGCTAAGGAAAACGCAAAAGCTTCAGGACTTTTAGATGCGGAAATTAGATATCTAGTCGATGATTGCAGTAAGTTTATCGAGCGAGAGATTAGACGTGGCAACAAATATGATGCTATAATTATGGATCCACCGTCATATGGCAGAGGTCCCGGTGGCGAAGTTTGGAAGATAGAAGAGCTACTTTATCCGCTACTTTTAAGATGTAGCGAAATATTAAAAGATGACCCTTTGTTCTTTGTTTTAAATTCATATTCACAAGGCTTATCCGCTATGACTATGAGCTATATGCTACAAGTGACAGTCGGAAGCAAATTTAAAAACAAAGTGCAGGCAGCAGAAACAGGGCTTTATGTTACTACATCAGGACTATATTTACCATGTGGCAACACAGCAAGGGTTAATAATTAATAGTATAAAAAAACGCAGAAAAAAAGTTTTAAAAAATGGGTTTTAAAAATAAATAATAGGGTTAAGCGATTAAAACGAGAGTGGTTTTCGGAAAGGGTTTTTTATGGACGAGATTTTAAAAACGGTAAATCTTTGCTTTAGATACGAGGGAAACGAAGGCGAAGAGGTACCAAAAGAGGTTTTAAAAAACATAAACGTTAATATAAACGAGGGCGAGTTTGTGGCGGTTTTAGGGCATAATGGCTCAGGAAAAAGCACGCTAGCCAAGCATTTTAACGCAATAAATCTTCCAAGTGGAGGAAAGGTGTATGCGTTAGGACTAGACACCGAGGATATGGAAAACATCTATAAAATAAGAGAAAAAGTAGGAATGGTTTTTCAAAATCCAGACAATCAGTTAGTAGCCACAATCGTTGAAGAGGACGTTGCTTTTGCCCCTGAAAACTTAGGGATAGACCCTATCGAAATCCGAAAAAGAGTAGACGATGCCCTAAAGGCAGTGTCGCTTTATGAATATCGTGACAGAGCACCACATCAGCTATCAGGCGGACAAAAACAGCGAATAGCAATAGCCGGGATAATAGCTATGAAACCACGGTGTATAATATTAGACGAGCCGACCGCAATGCTAGACCCGTCAGGACGTGAAGAGGTTATGAATACTCTTTTAAAGCTGAATAAAGAAGATAATATCACAATAGTTTTGATAACGCATTTTATGAATGAGGCAGTTATGGCGGATAGAGTTTTAGTTATAAACGAGGGGGATATATTGCTAGAAGGCACTCCTCACGAGGTGTTTGCAAATGCAGGACTGCTAAAGAGTATAGGACTAGACGTGCCACAATCGACAGAACTTATGTTTGCACTTAGAAGACAAGGGTATAGAAATCCACTTTCAATTTTAACAGCTAATGAGTGCGTCGAGGTAATAGAGGAGATTATAAATGGACAAGATAATTAAACTCACAGATTTAAACTACATCTATTCACCGGGTACACCTTTTGAGTGGCAGGCATTAAAAAATATAAATATCGAGATAGAAAAAGGCGAATTTTTAGGAATAATAGGGCATACAGGCTCCGGAAAATCCACTTTAATATCACACCTTAATGGAATTTTAAAACCTACAAGCGGTAAAATTTTAATCGACGGTGAAGATATCTGGAACTTAAAAGACAAGAAAAACATCAGATTTAAAGTAGGACTAGTTTTTCAGTACCCCGAATATCAGCTTTTCGAGGAAACAATCTATAAAGATATCGCATTTGGACCATATAATATGGGTTTATCTAAAGAAGAAGTACACGAGCGAGTTTTGTATAGCCTAAAGTTTGTGGGACTAGATGAAAGTATTCTAGAAAAATCCCCTTTTGAAATTTCAGGCGGACAAAAAAGACGTGTTGCAATAGCCGGAGTTATTGCTATGAAACCGCAGATACTTATTTTAGATGAGCCAACAGCAGGTCTTGACCCTCGTGGAAGAGATGAGATTTTAATGAATATAAAAGAGTACCATAAAGCCGAGGGCAGAACTGTAATCCTTGTTTCACATAGTATGGAGGATATCGCAAAGACAGTAAATAAAGTTTTGGTTATGAATAAATCCGAAGTTTTTATGTTTGATACAGTGGCTAAGATATTTGAGAGGGCAAGCGAGCTTTACGATGTCGGGCTTGCGATCCCACAAATAACACGAATTTTTCTAGACCTTAAAAATAAAGGCTATGATGTCGACACCTCTATTTTCAATATTGAGGACGCATTAAAAGAGATTGAGCGTGCAAAAAAGGCGGTGGCAAATAATGCTTAAAGATATTACAATAGGGCAGTTTTTACCCGGCAACTCTTTTTTACACAAACTAGACCCACGTGTTAAAATCATTATAACAATTTTGTTTATAGTACTATTATTTCTAGCTAAAGGCTTTTTGTCATATGCTATCGTAACGGTTGTTGTAGTAGGATCTGTGCTACTTTCTAAAGTGCCATTTAAGATGATTTATAAAAGTGTAAAACCAATTGCTTTTATAGTGCTATTTACAACAGTGCTTAATATTTTCTATACACCTGGTGATCCATTAGTTACTTTTCACATCTTTTCATTTGCTATAAATATCACTAAAGAGGGAATAGTTTTCGCAATAGCTATGGTGCTTAGAATTGTATATTTAATAGTATACACCTCCCTTTTAACCTATACCACCTCACCGATTTTATTAACAGATGGTATTGAAAAGCTGTTATCACCCCTTAAAAAAATCCACGTGCCGGTTCACGAGTTTGCTATGATGATGACCATTGCACTTAGATTTATCCCAACATTAATAGAAGAAACTGATAAGATTATAAATGCACAAAAAGCAAGAGGTGCCGATTTTGAAACAGGCAGTCTTATAAAACGTGCAAAAGCACTCATTCCGATTTTAATACCACTTTTCGTATCAGCATTTAGAAGAGCCGATGAGCTAGCCCTTGCAATGGAATGTAGATGTTATCGAGGCGGTGTCGGACGCACAAGACTAAAACAGTATAAGCTAATGCCAAGAGATTATATTTCAGGAATAGTTTTCGTACTACTTATAGTAGCTATTGTGTTTACAAATAAAGTTAGTCTTTTTGCACTTTAAATATTAGAGAGGAACTTAGTTTTATAGTATGAACGTATTACTTAAAATTGCATATAAGGGTACAAGGTATTCAGGTTTTCAATATCAGAAAAACGCAAATTCTGTCGCAAATGAAATAGAAAAAGCAATTACAAGTATTACGCACGAGTATATAGGTGTAAATGGTTGTTCTCGCACCGATAAAGGCGTTCACGCACTTTCATATTACCTAAATTTCACTATGCAAAAAGAGATAGAAATACCAAAGCTAATTTATGGAATAAATGCCTTTTTACCGCTAGATATTGCGGTTTTAGACGGCAAGATAGTCCCTAATGACTTCCACGCAAGGTATGATGCTAAAGAAAAAACCTATATTTATAAAATATTTAATAGCCAAACACGCAACCCGTTTTATGAGGACGCAGCATATCGCTATTATACTAAACTAGATATTAAGGCTATGCAAAAAGCCGCAGAGAAATTTATCGGCTGTTATGATTTTAAAAGCTTTATGAGTAGCGGTAGCGAGATTAAAAATACAATCAGAACTGTTATAAACTCGAGCATTTCAGTTGATGGCGATATGATAACCTATGAAATAACAGCAGACGGATATCTTTATAATATGGTAAGGATAATAGTCGGAACACTTATAAAAGTTGGAATAGGAAAGATATCCCCAGAGGAAATTACCGATATTATAAAAGCCTGTGATAGAACATTAGCAGGACCTACGGCACCTGGTTGCGGGCTGTATTTAAAGAATGTTATTTATGATAAAGTTCTATTGTAAAAGTTGTAAATTTATTATATAATATCTCTATAACCATTTTTTAAGAAGGGAAACAATAACGTGCAAAAAGAAGAAGGCAAAAGAGCCAAAAAGGTACATTCAGCTTTAAATACCGTTCGTACATGTATTATAGCATTATTTGTTATAGTAGTTGTTTGCGCTTTGGTTTTCAATGCTAAAAGTATTAATATGGATAATATAAGAAGGCTTTTAGCTAAGATAGATTATTCAATGAATAGCTCTGCTAAGGGCGGTACTATTAGCTTTACAGCAAATGAGAATAACGTTATTTTACCTTTTAAAGGTGGCATTGCAGTTCAGGCAACCGACGGACTTACTATCTTCGATAAAACAGGAAATGAGTTTTCAAACTTTAATATTACCTATAAAAATCCTATCTTAAAAGCCTCTGAAAAATACCTTCTAGCGTGTGACCATGACGGTAAATCCCTCAAAGTTACAAATAGTTTCGCTGTGCTTTTTGAAAAGGAGTTTACCTTTAAAATACGCAATACCGCAGTTTCAGATAGCGGAAGTTTTGCTATCCTTCAAGCGGCAGATGGCTATAAGTCAACAGTTACAGTGTTCTCTTCAAACTTTAAAGAGGAATTTTCAGCATCTTTTGCCGATAGATATGTAATGGATTTAGCACTATCAGCAGACGGAAGGACCATTGCAGTTTGCTCTTTGATGCCCGAAAATGGTATTACAAACACAGTTATTTCACTATATAGAACGAATGAAGATAAGGCTTTTAAAGAGATAAAAATCGAAAAAACCGAGGTTTTCAAGATGGAATTTGTCGCATCAGATAATATAGTTGCTATTTCCTCAGACTCTACATATTTTTACAATAAGCAAGGTGAGGAGCAATATAAACTCAATTTTGACGGAAATTTACTTCTTTCATACGACCTTACAAACCCCGAGTACTCAACCTTTATAACAAGCTCTTCGGTAAATGATAGTGCCGCTAAAATATATATTTCAGATAATCGCAAAACAGTAATGACAGCCGATTTAGAAGAAGTACCAATGTCAATTGGCGAATTAAACTCCGGAGTTGCACTTTTATATCACGATAGAGTAACGCAGATTAAATACTCTAAAACAAAGCTTTTAGAAACCGAAGTTCAAAAAATAGATAAAGAAATCAGCAAGATTTTAACCAGCAACAATACTGTTTATCTAGTAGAGGGAAATCAGATTACTTCAATAGAAGTATCTTAGAATGAAAGGACTTTTAAAAAATGGCAATTGTAATAGATATTATAATAGTGGCAATACTCGCAATAGCAATTTTGTTAGGCTATAAAAATGGCTTAGTTAAAAGCCTTATAGCACTTTTTGGCTTTATTTTGGCAATTGTTTTAGCCTTTACATTTAGCACTACTTTAGGAAACTTTATCGGTGAAAAGTTTATAAACCCACCAATAAAAAGTTTCGTATCAAACACCATAACAGAAAAAGTTGGAAAAACTGTTCTAGAAGATGTAGGAACAGCTAAAGACGACGTTATAACCGTTGTAACTAAAGCACTAGAGAGTGTAAACCTTAAATTTATAGGCCTTGAAGACAAGAAAAATGAAATAATAAATAGCATAAAAACAGCCCCTAAAAATGAAACAATTGAGCAGAGTATAAATAATGCTGTATCCGATATCTCAGCACCTATTTCAAACGGTATAGGAAAGGCAATAGCATTTGTGATTATCTTAATTGTAACGATGATAGCACTTGTTATTATAAAATTTATCTTTGGCTTTGTAAATAAATTACCTATTATAAAGCAGTTTAATAAACTAGGCGGGCTTATAGTAGGCATAATAAATGGTTTTATAATAGTTTTTATCGCTCTTGCGGTTTTAAAAGTGTCAATGCCTATGATTGAAAGCTCAAATGTTTTAGGCGGTGGCAATAATGAAAACTCCTTGTCTGAAAAGACAATAGAAAAAACCTTTATTACTAAAATCTTTTATTATAGCAACCCAATTAAATTTTAAAAAAGTATTTTCTAAAACAAGCATTACAAAAAACAAGTATTTTAAAAAAATTAGCATTTCAAAAAGTGTTTAAAAAAACATTTAAAATCAAGTAATTAAAAAAACAGGTATTCAAAAAATCAAGTATTTAAAAAAAAGAAAATCAGTAATTTTAAAAATGAAAAAACAGGAGGTATAGTTTAGTAGATAGACTAAATTATAAGAAAAAAATATGAACGTTCCAAATTGTATTACACTTTCAAGATTAGTATTTATTGTAGCTTTTGCCATTTCATACCTAAATAATTATAGTATGGTGGCAGCCGTTTTTCTAGTGATTATCGGAATATCAGATATCCTAGACGGATTTTTTGCCAGAAAACTGCACCAAGAGAGCAAATTCGGTGCCGCACTTGACCCATTTATAGACAAATGCCTTGTTATCACCATTATGATATGCTTTTTACTCCACAACGTGGTGTCGATTTATTTAATCGCAATTTACGTGGTAAAAGACCTAATTATGATAATAGGTAGCCTTGTTATTACCAAAAAAGAGGATTATAATATTAAAGCAAATTGGCTTGGCAAATTATCGGCAGTTCTTTTCTTTGGCTGCGTGTTAGCAACTATTGTATTTGAACTTCCACGGTATACAGCTGATATGCTACTTTTAACCTCCCTTGCAATATCCCTTATAGCATCGCTTAACTATGTAGTTATGTTCTTTTCCAATTTAAAACAGAAAAGATTAAATAACAAGAAATAGCATAAAATAAAGTTTGAACGAATAAAATCAAAAGTTAAAACATCAAAAAACACAAGATAAATCAAGAGAACTTTAAATCAAAAAAGCTAAGCAAAATCAAGAAAATTAGCAAAAGTCAAAACAGCAATAAAATCAAGAAAA
>JAVVYT010000043.1:7300-10853 GCA_036650995.1 Clostridia bacterium
TAAATCGAAAAATAAATCAAAAATAAAAATTAAGAAAAAATAAATCTTAAAAAAGGAGAAAATTATGCTTTGTAGTAGATGTCATAAAAGACCGGCAGTAGTATTTATTACTAAGGTTGAAAATAATGAAACAAAAAATGAAGGATTATGCCTTGTTTGTGCTAAAGAACTAGGGATAAAGCCGATTGATAATTTAATGAAAAAATTCAATATCTCAGACGAGGAAATGGAGGCTATGACCGAGCAGATGGCAGAGCTTTTAAATCCTGAGGACGAGGATAATGACGATGAAAACGAAGAAAATGGCGATGCTTTCGAGGCAGGTGGTAGTGTGCCACTTCCATTTATGCAAAATCTAGGAAGTATCTTTTCAAATGCCAAAGAAGATCCTAAAGCTGCTTTAGGGGAAGATAACAGCCAAGCGACGAACGAAAAAGACGAAAAAGGCAAAAAATCAAACGATAAAAAAGAGAAAAAGCCAAAGCTTAAATATCTAAATAACTATTGCCAAAATTTAACCGAGCGGGCAAGAGAGGGAAAGCTAGATAATATAATCGGCAGAGATGAGGAAATTTACCGTGTTCTTCAGATTTTAAATCGTCGTACTAAAAACAATCCGTGTCTTATAGGTGAGCCGGGTGTTGGTAAAACAGCGATAGCAGAGGGACTTGCAATCAGAATAGCAACCGGTGTAGCACCAGCGAAACTTCTTCGCAAAGAGCTGTATTTACTAGACCTTACAGCACTTATTGCCGGCACACAGTTTAGAGGGCAGTTTGAGAGCCGAGTTAAAGGGCTTGTAGAGGAAGTTAAAAAGATAGGCAATATTATCTTGTTTATCGATGAAATCCATAATCTAGTTGGAGCAGGGGACGCAGAGGGGTCAATGAATGCCGCTAATATGCTAAAACCAGCACTTTCTCGTGGAGAAATTCAGGTAATCGGAGCTACCACCCTTACAGAGTATAGAAAATACATTGAAAAAGACGCAGCACTAGAACGTCGTTTTCAGCCAGTTACAATTCCAGAGCCTACAAAGGAAGATACTATTAAAATTTTAATGGGCATTAAAGGCTACTATGAACAGCACCATAACGTAACTATCACCGAAAAGATAGTGCGTGAGGCTGTATATATGAGTGAAAAATATGTAACCGATAGATTTTTACCGGATAAGGCGATTGACCTTATCGATGAGGCATGCTCAAATTCAGGGCTTACAAATAAAGATGCAGAGAGCCTTATCAAAAACCGATATAAAGAGGAAGATTTAAACGCAGAGCTTTTAGAGGTTACAGGGGACACTGAAAATGAAAACTTTGAAAAGATAGCTAAAATAAAATCAGAAATTTTGAAAACAGAGGAAGAAATCAAAGATTTAGAGCCAAAAGCTATGAAAAAAGAGGTAACTTCAGCCGACCTTGCCAGAGTAATAGAACTTTGGACAGGGATACCAGCAAGTAAAATTCAAAAAACAGAAGCTAATAAACTACTCGACTTAAAAGAACAAATTTGTAGCAAAATAGTAGGTCAAGACGAGGCGGTAGACCTTATCGTTAAAGCGGTTAAAAGAGCCAGAGCCTCCATTGTACCACGTAATAGACCAGTATCATTTATCTTTACAGGACCTACCGGTGTTGGTAAAACAGAGCTTGTAAAGGTGCTTGCAAAAGAGCTTTACGATACCCCCGATAGCCTTATTCGTCTTGATATGTCAGAGTTTATGGAAAAACACGCAGTATCTCGTATTATCGGTTCCCCTCCAGGCTATGTTGGATATGACGAGGCGGGACAGCTTACTGAAAAGATACGCAGAAAGCCACATTCTATTATCCTTTTTGATGAGATAGAAAAAGCTCACCCAGAGGTACTAAATATTCTACTTCAAATTTTAGACGAGGGCAAAATTACCGATTCTCATGGCAAGGTTGTAAACTTTGAAAATACCTTTATCGTAATGACTTCAAATGCCGGTAGTAACATAAAAGGAAATGCCGCAGGCTTTAATAAAACCGCTACCGAGATTACAAAAGAAAAGGCACAAAAAGCATTAACAGAGTTTTTAAGACCGGAATTTCTAAATAGAATAGATGAAGTTATTGTCTTTGCACCACTTCTAAAAGAACAGTTTATGAACATTGCAGATATAATGCTTAAAGAGTTTAGAGAGGGTCTTTCTAAAAAATCTATTACTTTCAAGTATGATGAAAAGGTATTAAAATTTATTGCCGATAAAGCATATTCAGTTGAATATGGTGCAAGAAATATAAGACGTGAAATCCAAAAGGAAATAGAGGATAAGCTTGTAGATTATCTACTTGATAACGATAATAATATCTCGAGTATATCCCTAACAGCCACCGATACTGAAATTATCTTTGATATCAAATAAATTTTGAGTATTTAAAAAAGAACAAAAACAAAAAGCATTAAAAATTAAGAAAGATTGGTAAAACAAAATGGGAGATAAAAATAAAGCACTAGAAACTGCAATGGTCCAAATCGAAAAGCAATTCGGCAAGGGTGCAGTTATGATGCTTGGTGAAAATCATACTATGGACGTTGAATCAATTTCAACAGGTTCATTAACACTAGACATAGCGCTAGGAATAGGCGGAGTTCCAAAAGGTAGAATTATCGAGGTGTTTGGCCCCGAGGCATCAGGAAAAACAACCGTTGCACTTCATATTATAGCATCAGCTCAAAAAAGTGGCGGAACAGCGGCATTCATTGACGCAGAGCATGCACTAGACCCTGTCTATGCGAAAAATCTTGGCGTAAATGTAGATGAGCTTTTAGTTTCACAACCGGATAATGGCGAGCAGGCACTTGAAATTACTGAGGCACTTGTACGCAGTGGTGCTATTGACGTTATTGTAATCGATAGTGTTGCAGCACTTGTACCACGTGCAGAGATTGATGGCGAGATGGGCGACTCACACGTAGGACTTCACGCAAGACTTATGTCACAAGCATTAAGAAAGCTAGCCGGAGCTATCAGCAAGAGTAACTGTGTCGCTGTGTTTATAAATCAGTTACGTGAAAAAGTTGGAGTAATTTATGGTAGTCCAGAGGTTACAACAGGTGGACGTGCCTTAAAATTCTACGCATCAGTTAGGATAGATGTTCGCAGAATAGAACAGCTTAAAAACGGAACAGAGATAATAGGCTCACGCACAAGAGCTAAGGTAGTTAAAAATAAAATTGCCCCTCCATTTAAAGAGGCGGAGTTTGATATTATGTATGGCAAGGGCATCTCAAGAGAGGGCGAGCTTGTGGATTTAGCGGTTAAAGAAGATATAATTCAAAAAGCCGGCTCATGGTTTTCATATGGCGATTTAAGACTAGCTCAGGGTAAGGATAATGTTAAGGAATTTTTAAAATTAAATCCTGATGTCTATAAAGAAATTGAAGATAAAGTGCTTGGAAAAAGTACTAAACCTGCCCCAAAAGTAGAGATAGACAATACAATTCCAACTCCTGTTAAGAAAAAGGAAAAGAAATCAATTGATATTTCAATAGACGAGTTTGAATAAAAACTTTAAAGGCTAGA
>JAVVYT010000044.1:0-4118 GCA_036650995.1 Clostridia bacterium
AAGCTCTTAGGGGTTGGTAGCACTGTTAATTTCTTGTTTTTATCAATAATCTTCTTGCTATTAATAAAACAATTTTTAATGACAATTAAAATATCAAATCTTGAAACAAAACTAAAAACGTTAGTGCAAAAAATCGCTATTCAAAATAACGACAAGAAATAACCGTTTTGAAGAAAAAGTTTGAAGAAGAAATTTTGAAGAATAAAAAACTTGAAGAAAAAATTTTGGAAAATTTAAAAATTAGAAAAAGCAAAAGGGTTTTTAAAAAAGAGGGTGGAGAAAATCGGAGCAAAAGAAGGCAAAAAAGAGCTTAGTATAAAGGCTAATATGATATGGAATTCTATTGGCAATTTTGTTTATTTATTTTCGCAATGGATAACCACCTATTTAGTTACGATGCTGTTAGGCTTTGAAGATGCAGGAGTTTTCGCCCTTGCAATGTCGCTTGGCAACACGTTTTTCACGATTTCGGCATATGGAATGAGAAACTATCAGACCTCAGATACAAAGGCTGAACATTCCGACAATGCGTATTTATACTCACGACTTGTAACCTCGATTTTTACAATTGTGCTATGCGTTATCTACTGCTTTATTGGTGCGTTTACAACGTTTCAAAGGCTATGTATCATAACGTTTGTGCTGTTTAAAATAGGTGAGGCGCTAGTTGATATTTATCATGGAATTTGTCAACGCACAATGAGAATGGATATAATCGGCAAGTCATTTCTTATGAGGAGCCTTATAAATACCGCCGCATTTATAGCAGGGATCTTAATTACAAGAAACCTATTTGTAGCGATACTGCTTATGACGATCGTGTCTTTTATTTTCATCTTAACGTATGATAGGATAAACGCAAGCAAGTTTTTTGTGCATAAAAAGACAAACTATGAAGAGATAAAAACGTTACTTATAAAGTGCTTTCCGCTTGCTCTTTTTAACATTTTGTTTACCCTTTTTGCAACAATTCCACGGCTTTTCTTAGAGCAGGAGCTAGGCAGTGAAATGCTTGGCATCTATTCCTCTATTGCGTTGCCGGCGGTTATTGTGCAGGTTTTTTGCACCTACATCTTCTCACCATTTACGACGATTTTTGCACGATTATATAACGACCATAAAGTGCGGGATTTTGTAAAACTATTTTTAAAGATAGTTTTCTACCTTGTTATTATCTCGATTGTGGCAATAATTGGGGCGTTACTTCTTGGTGATTTCGGGCTACAACTACTCTTTACAAGCAAGATTGCACCGTATACGTATCTTTTTATTCCGATTATAGTAATCACTATCTTAACAGCTTTTTCTTGGTTTATTTCAATGGTTTTAACAGTTGCAAGAAACTTTATGGCGCTCACTGTGTCGGCGATTGTGTCCACTATTGTTTGTGCACTTTGTAGTAGTGTTTTTGTTAAAACGTTTGGAATGAATGGCGCTAGTTTTGCCGCCATTGTAAGCTTTGTTGTGCAGATTTTAATTCTTCTCGTCTTTCTTTTTATCAGTATGAAAAAATTCGCTAAAGCAAAACCAGAAGTTAAACAGATTAAAGAAGATAATGATTAAATAAAAATATTTTTTAAGGCTTGATTATACAGAGGTTTTGGTAGGTTTTATTTAGGTGATGACAGATGTCAAAAACCTCTTTATTTGTTCCTACATTTATGTAGATTAGCGGATTTTGGGTGGTTTTTTGATGACGATATTCGAGCGAGCGGATCGTATGCTCTATTGTATCTTCGCTTGTTTTAGCGTTTATGTAATAGGAATTTGCAAGCGGAATATTGCTTTTATAAAAAAACTTTAGGGCAAAAAAGCAAACTGCCACCGTTAAAATTGATGTTAAAATTAGTATAAAAAATATAAAAATAAAGCTCATAAATATTATCACCTCTTGATATATTTTATGAGCTTTTTTAATTTTTGTGCAAGCTTTTAGAATTAAAGTTTGAAAATTTTAAAATGAAAATTAGTAGCAGCCTAGGACTTCGAGGTAGACGGAGGCGCCTTTTGCACTGGAGATGGCGTTTGCTACAACGGGGTCATTTATATTGCCGACAAGGTCTACGAAAAAGGTGTACTCACCATTTGAAGAGGGGCGAGATTCAATGCGTGTAAGGTTTACTTTGTTTGCCATAAACTGAAAGAGAACGTCGGTTAAAGCTCCGCTTTTATCTAGTGTTTTAAAATAAAGGCTGATGTGATTTGAGGTATTATCATAAATTGGATTTTTAGCAATTACGATAAATCTTGTTTTATTTTGGCTATCGTTTGTAATATTTTCTTTTAGCACTGCAAGGTTATTTATAGCGGCGGAATCTAAAGAGCCAATAGCGGCAACGTCATCACTAGAATTTGTGGCAACTAATTTTCCTGCAACTGCGGTATTTGTAGTGGCAATTTCCTCAAAATTATGTTTTTGGAGAAATCTACTGCACTGCTTAAAAGCCTCGGGGTGGGATAAAACCTTATGGATTTTTTTGATATTAGAAGTTGGTTTTGCCATTAAACAGTGGTTAATTTCACAGAAGTTTTGGCTAATAATAAAGCAACCGTAACGACTTAAAAGGTCATAAACTTCACCGACTGCACCAGAAATCGAGTTTTCGATAGGCAGAACTCCAAAATCCGCTTTGCCAGTAGATACACTTTTAAAAACATCTTCAAAATAATCAAGGTTTAAAAGGGTAGCATTTTCATTAAATTTATTAGCAGAAATATAGCTGTACGCACCCTTAATTCCTTGGTAGGAAACGACGGGGGAGGTTTTTGTAATCTTAACTGACGGTGGGAGAAGTACCTTTTCAAAAGCACCATAAAGTGTAGAGCGTTGCACCATTTTAGAGATAGACATTAGCGTTCTTGAAAGGGAGCTAGCCTCGCCTTTAAACTTCTCATCCACTTTGCTGATAAAGTTTTCTTCAACTACCGCCTCTCGTTTATAGTCGGCAATAGAGATGTTTTCTTGTTGTTTTACCTTGGCAATTTGGCTACTAAGATTTAGCCGTTCGCTGAAAAGGCTTGCTATTTTATCGTCCACATCGGATATATTTTCTCGGATTTTTTCAATTGAATTCATTATAAAGCTTCTTTCTAAAGTACGCTACGAATAGCATTGATTTTTTTCATAAGTGCGTTAAACACTTCCGGTGTAATCGATTGAGCACCGTCGCAAAGGGCATATTGTGGCGCATTATGGACTTCTATTATAAGACCGCTAGCTCCGACAGCAACAGCGGCAAGGGATAATGGCTCAACAAGGTACCAGTAGCCTGTTCCGTGCGATGGGTCAACGATAACCGGTAGGTGGGATTTTCGCTGTAAAACCGGAACAGCAGAGAGGTCAAGAGTGTTTCGAGTAGCGGTTTCAAAGGTACGAATACCACGTTCGCAGAGGATAATATCGGTAGTGCCGGACGCCATTAGGTATTCAGCGGACATTAAAAACTCTTCGATAGTGGAGGAAAGACCTCTTTTGAGGAGAACTGTTTTTTTAAGTGCGCCAACTTCACGTAAAAGCGAGAAGTTTTGCATATTGCGAGCGCCTATTTGAATTACATCAACATTATCAGCAAATTCTTGTAGATATTCATTTGAAAGAATTTCGGTAACGATTGGAAGTCCAGTTTTTTGACGTGCAATTTTAAGAAGTTCTAGACCCTCAAGACCTAGTCCGTCAAAGGCGTAGGGCGACGAACGTGGCTTAAACGCACCACCTCTTAAAAAGCCGGCACCGGAATTTTTAACATCGGTTGCTATCTGCAAAATCTGCTGTTCACTCTCGACAGAACAAGGTCCTGCAATGACGCTAAAGTTATCTCCGCCAATTTTTCGACCGCAAACATCAACGATTGTATCGAGGGGGTGGAACTTGCGAGAGGTCATTTTGTAAGGCTCTTGCACTTTAATTATCTGCTCTACTATGTCGATATGTGAAAAGTATTCTTGTGAAATTTTGGTGGTGTCCCCGGCTATTCCTATCATTTGCGAGTTTTCGCCGACTATATCTTGTGCAATTAAACCCTGCTTTAGTATGTAGTCACGAAGTTTTGTGACAGCCTTAGGGTCAGATTCTTTTTTTAGTAGTAAAATCATTTTTTTCGTTTCCTTTTCTTTATTTA
>JAVVYT010000044.1:4218-10775 GCA_036650995.1 Clostridia bacterium
GTCTTTTGCTTTAGAAAAACTATCAGCTTTATCTAAAATTTAGGTAGTTATCTAAAATTACAAGGGCGGTTGCGGCTTTAATAACCGGGACTGCACGAATGGCAATACAGCTATCGTGGCGACCTTTTATCATATATTTTACATTTTCTTTTGTGGCAAGATTTATAGAGTTTTGCTCTTTAAAAATTGAGGCGGTGGGCTTTATAACTACCTTAAATTCTATTGGCATAAGATTTGCAATACCGCCGACAATGCCACCGTTGTGGTTGGTTTTAGTCTTTACATCACCATTTTCATCGTAAAAATACTCGTCTAAAACCTCGTCACCATAGCTTTTCGCAAAGGCAAAACCATCACCAAACTCAATGCCTTTAACCGCCGGCACTGAAAACATCATCCTTGATATTTCGCTTTCTAGCGAGTTAAAAAACGGATTTCCGATATATTTATCAACGCCTGTAACTTTGCATTTTATCGTAGCGCCTACTGAGGAGTTGTTTTGATGTGCTTTTTCTAGCTCTAAATTTAAATCGTTTGATAAGCCAATATCGCAAATTTCAGCAGAGATTGTAATGCCATGGCTTTCTAAAATCTGCAAGGCTATGCCACCTACAAAGGTGAGGGGCGCTGTAAGCCTGCCTGAAAAGTAGCCACCACCTCGATAATCGTTGAAACCATTATACTTTTTGTGTGCTACAAAGTCGCTGTGTGAGGCACGGACTATGTTTTTTTCATAATCGCCAGAATTAATATCGGCGTTTAGAATTATAACGGTTAAGGGGGCGCCAGTCGTTACATTATCGACAATTCCGCAGATAACCTCAGTGCTATCAGGCTCTAATCTTTTAGTGGAAGAGATCTCTTTTGAGGGGCGACGGGACGCCATTAGTGCGTTTAGCTTTTCAAAGTCGATTTTAAAACCTGGTTTAAGCCCGTCAATAGTTGCACCAATGGCACAGCTATGGGATTCTCCGAAGATGCTAACTTTTATGTTTTGTCCGAATATATTACTCATTATAAAATTTCCTTTCCGAGTTTATTAAAATCTTCCCAAAAGTTGGGGTAGGATTTGTTGACACAGTCTTTGCCAATACAAGTAACTTTAGTGTCGCAGATTAAGGAGGCTATTGCCATTGCCATTGCAATTCTATGGTCATTGTGGGAATTATAAACTCCGCCTTTTAGCCTGCCTGTTCCATTTATTATAATACTATCGTTTGATAAAGTTATGTTACCTCCGAGTGAGCGAAGTTCGGAAACGGTAGTATCTAGCCTGTCGCTCTCTTTAAATCGTAGCCTGCCTGCATTTGTAATTTTAGATTTACCAACTAAATGGCACATATAAACTGCGATAATAGGCACTAGATCCGGAATATCTGAAACGTCAATACAAAATGGTTCGTTGTGGTTTAAAATATCGACTATCGCCTTATCACCTTGCTTTGAGTGGGGGTTTAGCCCTAAAATGTTTATCTTTTTGTCTATTTTAGAGGCTACTAGGAAAAATGCGGCGGCTGAATAGTCGGTTTCAATAGTAAAGTTTGTGCTTTGGTATCGGCTGTCTTTCGGGATTATAAATTTTTTATAGTTCTCGTTTTGAACTGAAATGCCAAAAGATTTTAGCACCATAATCGTAAGGTCAATGTATGATTTAGAGAAAAGCGTTGTCGTAACGTTAATTTCACACTCTTTGTTAAGAAGTGGTAATGCTAGCATAAGTCCTGTTAAATACTGAGAAGAAATATCACCGCAAACGTAGTATTTAAAAGACTGTAAAGAGTTTTCAATAGTGATTTTACCCTCTGTTTTTTGAATAGTAACACCGCTTTTTGTTAAAAGGGAAAGAAAAGTATCGATAGGGCGACTCATAAGGCTTTTTTTGCCGATAAACTCTCCACCTGTTCCGATAGTGGCGACAATGGGGAGCAAAAATCGTAGCGTTGAGCCAGACTCGTTGCAATCTAGTGTGCCGAAATGGAAAGAGCTTTTGTTTATTATAACATCGGTATTTGAAATTTTTATATCAGCGCCAATTGCACGCAACGAGTTTATAGTGGCTAGAATATCGTCAGAAAAAGTCACGTTTGAAATTGTGCAATGTCCATTTGATAGGCAGCCGCAGATAATAGCACGGTGGGCAATGCTCTTAGAGGTTGGTGGTGTTATAGTAATCATAAAGCGTATCTCCTTTAAAAAAGATTAAAAAAATAGGACCCGTTTGATAAAACGAGACCTTAAAAATAGTATATTAAAACCCACTCATTCTATCATTTATTGCATAACTCAATATAGCTTTTGCTAAAAAAGTAAAAGCTGCAATAATAATTAAATGAGATGGTGGATAGTTTCATAGTTATAAATCCTTTATATTTTAATGGTAATTTTGTTACCTGTTGTTAGAATACAACTTTTTTTAAAAAAAGTCAAGTAAAAATTTCACAAACTATTGATTTTCTTTCGTTTAAATGATATAATCATAGAATAGTTTGCTGCTATGGCTCAGTCGGCAGAGCACATCCTTGGTAAGGATGAGGTCACGCGTTCGATTCGCGTTAGCAGCTCCAGATAGGTTGGAAGATTTCAGAAATGGAATTTGACAACTTATTTTTTTTAGCCTAAAATATATCCACACAATTATGGAAAAGTTCTATGGTATCGGGGATTATTGATTTTGTGAAACGTGGAAATTGAAAAAGTTTATTTCTCAATATATTAAAAGCGGAACGATTTTTTAGAAAAAACTATTTAACTTATAATTCTTACGTGGTATACTATCTGCAAGAACAGATAAAGGTGGGGGTTTGGTAATGCAAGACAGTATAATCAAAATACGAGATTTAACTAAGTGTTACAGTGCAGGAATAAAGGCTGTTGACGGAATATCTTTTGATGTGTACGAGGGGGAACTTTTTGCATTTTTAGGGGTAAACGGTGCCGGGAAAAGCACTACTATTAATATTCTTTGCACGCTTTTAACTAAGACTAGTGGCGACGTTTTAGTGTGTGGATTTGACGTTTTAAAAGAGATAGATAAAGTCAAAGATAAAATAGGGGTAGTTTTTCAAAATGGGGTTTTAGATGATAAATTATCGGTGTATGACAACCTCGTTATAAGGGGCAGTTTATTTGGTATTAATAAAAAAACACTTTTAAAAAGAATTGAAAATCTTGCTAATAGGCTATCAATGAATGAGTATCTAAAAAGGCCATACGAAAAGCTATCAGGCGGACAGAAAAGAAAATGCGACATAGCGAGGGCGTTAATTTCTAACCCGAAAATTCTTTTTCTAGACGAGCCGACAACAGGGCTTGACCCTCAAAGTAGAATGGATATGTGGCAGGTAATTCGTGATATCAGAGATGAATTTCACACGACAGTATTTCTCACTACCCATTATATGGAGGAGGTAAATGGTGCTAATAGAGTAGCCATTATTGATAAAGGTAAGCTTTTGTGCATTGACACACCGGAAAATTTAAAATCCCACTATTCATACGATACGGTGAGGCTTACAGCAGATAAAAAAAATCAAAAGGAAGTAGAAAAAGCTATAATATCTAAAAAGCTTGACTTTCAATTTGATGTAGACACTTTTACAATCAACGTAAAAAGCGGTCTTGAGATAATAAGCTTTATTTCTGATCTGCGACCGCTCATTTCAAGTGTTGAGATTACAAAGGGGGATATGGACAGCGTGTTTTTAAATGTTGTAGGTAGGAGGTTTTCAAATGAATAAGCTAACAAGTCTTACAAAAAGGAACATCAAACTTTTTTTTGCAAGTAAATCCAATATATTTTTCTCGACGCTAGCACTCATTATTTTGGTTTTACTACATTTTATAGTACTTCGTAAAATGAATGCAGATAGCTTTATCTCGGCGGGACTGCCTATTGATGAAAAGTGGGCGTTTTGGTTTTCAGATAGCCTGATGTTATCGTCGTTAATACCAATAAGTGCTATAACTATTTCGCTCACATCACTATGTCAAATAGTCACAGATAAAGAAAAAAATATCATAAATGACTTTTATGTAGCCCCTGTTAGCAGAACTACGATGCTTATTAGCTACCTTCTTTCCTCTTTTATTATAGGTGCAATAATGCTTTTAGGTCTTGTCGCTTTCATTCAAATATATTTAATGGTGATGTATGGCGTTTCGTTTACTGTCGTTCAGCTGCTTTCGATTTTAGGGGTAACGATGCTTTCCCTTTTACTCGGTAATTCCTTTGTAATGCTTATTGTTTCATTTGTAAAAAGAGAGCAGGCTATGGGCGCTATTGGCACAATTTTAGGAACAATGCTTGGCTTTTTTTGCGGTGCTTATGTTCCAATTGGCGTTCTCGGTGAGGGCATTACTAAGCTGTTTACAGCACTGCCATTTCTGCCGATAACATCCCTTGCAAGGCAAGCTTTCTTTATGAATATTACAAAAACCGAACTTACTAAAGAGATGATAGGTGGTCCTCTTGCAAAAATGTACGGATATGAACTATACTTTAATGACGAAAAGCTATCAACTTTGACGTTAATACTAATAGTACTAGCATTTATAATTCTATTTAGTATGTTGCTGGTTTTGATATTTAAAAAAATGCGAAAAAAAGATTAAGAAAAATTTTTGGCAAGCTACTTTAAAAAGATAAAATGTAAATTAAATAAATACTTTTAGAAAAAGAGTTTGACAGATAAAATGTTATTTTGTATAATGGGGTATATTTAGGTAAAGGAGGATTATTATGAAAAAGATTTTAGGGAGTATTTTGGCTTTTGTTATGATGGGTATGCCTTTTAGCAGTTTGGCATTTGAGGCTACACAGACCGTAAAAACTGGGGACAGTATTCCTGTTGTACCGATTGTAATCGTTTTAGTTTTATCACTAATCATTATCATAACTCTTATTATTTTTAAGACAAACAACAAAAATAAAAAATAGCATTTGTTTTAAAAAGGAAAATCGCCTTAGTGATTGTAAGGAATAAAAAGTTTTTAAGTTTAAAAAAGTGAAAAGGAAAAATTAAAATAGAAAATAAAATTAAAAAGGAAAATAAAAATGATAACGATTAAAGATTTGACAAAAGAGGACAAGGAAATATTTATAGAGCTTTGTTTAGAGTTTTACAAAACACCGGCGGCACTACATCAAATTCCAAGAGAGTTTATTTCAAATACCGCAGACGAGGCAATAAAAGGCAACGAGTTTTTGAGATGTTTAATGCTACGAAAAGATGAGGTAATAGTTGGGTATCTGCTACTTTCGTTCACCTATTCAAACGAAGTTGGTGGGGACGTGCTACTACTAGAAGAAATTTACATTCGCCCAGAGTTTCAAGGTCAGGGGATTGGCAAAGAGGTATTTAAATTTATCTTCGAAACGTATGATAGCAGGATAAAACGCTATCGTTTGGAAGTTACAAAGGAAAATACAGGAGCTGCCGCACTTTACGAGCGACAAGGCTTTAAAGAGCTTTGCTATAAACAAATGATTTTAGAGAGATTATAATAGTAAGTTTTCAAGTTTAGGAAACGACAAATTAAAAACATCAAAATAAAAAGATATGAGATTTTAAGTTTCATATCTTTTTTGAGTTTTTTTTAAAAAAAGTATTGACATATAATATTATACGGTGTATAGTATTGTTAATGAAACAGTATAAGGAGGAAAAAGAGTGATATTTAATTTAGGGTCAGCGTTATTAGATGCGTGTGTGCTTTCGGTACTTTTAGAAAAAGACACGTACGGATATGAGCTAACGCAGGAGATAAAAGAGATAGCGGAGCTGTCGGAGTCTACTTTGTATCCTGTATTAAGGCGATTACAAAAGGACTATTTACTAGAAACGTATGATGAGCCGGTAAATGGCAGAAACAGACGATACTATAAAATTACAGACAAGGGAAAGCAAAAGCTTTGTGAGTATAAAGACGAGTGGCAACGATACAAGAGTAATTTAGACAAAGTGTTAGAGAGGGGAAAAGCAGATGAATAAAGAGCAGTATATTAAAAAGATAAAAGAGTGTCTTAAAAGGCTACCGCAAGAGGAAATTCTTAAAGCTTGTGAATATTACGAGGAGTACTTTGCCGAGGCAGGGGAGGAAAATGAGCAAGCGGCTATAAAGGAGCTAGGGGAGCCAAGGAAAAATGCTAATAAGATAATAAGTGAATTTGCATTAAAAGACGTAGAAGAGAATACCGATGGGAAAAAGAGAATGTCGATATTTTGGATAGTGATCCTTGCAATTTTCGCCTCACCGATTGCACTACCGATTGCAATAGTGTTTTTTGTACTGATTTTAGTTTTAATAATCGTTATCTTCTCTTGCGTTATATCAATTGGTGCAGTTGGGTTATCGCTATTTTTGGCAGGACCTTTTTCAATAATACTAGGAGCTTTAGCCTTTACGCAAGGGTCGGCAGTGACGATTTTTTATATTGGTTGTGGACTTATGGGTATTGCCATTGGAACTATAATAATTTGGGGCAGTATTGTGCTTTGTAAAAAAAGTTATAGATTTGTAGTTTCACTAGTGGCAAAATTTCTAAAAAGAGGTGCTAA
>JAVVYT010000045.1:0-7159 GCA_036650995.1 Clostridia bacterium
AAACTTTTTCTTTTCTTCTTGTTTTCAAAAATTATATCTTTTCCGTTTTGTTTCTAAAAATAATGAGTTTTCATATTTCTTTTTGTTTCTAAAAAATCAAAGCTTTTATATTTTCTTTCCGTTTTAAAAAACACTGAATTTTTCTATTTCATTTTAGTTCATTTCATTTTATTTTCAAAAGCAAATTTTTATTTATTTTGGTTTTGGCTTAAAAATTAAGGCAATTACAAAGCCTATCACAATTGCCACTGTAATACCGCCTGCGGCTCCTGTTATTCCGCCTGTAACAATCCCTAAAAGTCCTATTTCGTTTATGGCTTTTTGAGTTCCCATTGCTAGTGAATATCCAAACCCCAAAAGTGGAACAGTTGCACCACAGCCCGCAAAATCAACTAGTTTTTGATACATTCCGGTTGCTGTTAAAATAACTCCCAGTACCACCAGTGCGACTAAAATTCGTGCCGGTGTTAATTTTGTTTTATCTATAAATATTTGACAGATACCGCAGATAATACCTCCTACTAAAAACGCATAAAGATAAATCACAAAATCCCCCTCTTTTTAAAAAAATTCCAGCTAATATTCAAGCTCCACTAAATGCGCAATGCCCGGTATTGATTCTTTCTGCAAAACAGTAGTCGGCGACATAAGCGCTCCCGTGCCTACAAAAATCACTTTTTTATACACCCCGGCTAACATTCTTGGCAAAATAAAACTCGTCAGCACCACCGCACTGCAACCACAGCCTGAGCCACCTGCGTGAACGTCTTGCTTTTCCCTGTCATAGATAATAAGTCCGCAATCGGTGTAATTCTTCCCGAGAAAAACTCCCTCTTGTGCCGCTAATTCCCGAGTTAGCTTTACCCCTTCGTACGCTAAATCCCCTGTAACTATAAGGTCGTATTCATTAGGGTCTTTGCCTGTTTCATTGAAAAAATCCACTAACGTTCTAGTAGCAGACGGAGCCATTGCCGCCCCCATATTATTAGAGTCGGTAATCCCTAAATCGCAGATTTTCCCAACACTAGCACTTTTTATTTTAACTCCGTTTCCAAAAGTGCTAACCACCAAACTCCCTGCTCCTGTAACAGTCCATTGACACGTTTTAGCTCTTTGACCACCATACTCCAAAGGGTATCTGAACTGTTTTTCAGCAGCACAAAAGTGCGAAGATGCAAAGCATGCAACGTTTTTTGCATAGCTTGACGTTGCTAAAACAGAGGATAAGACAATCCCCTGTGCCATAGTAGAACATGCTCCATAAATCCCCAAAAATGGAACTTTTAAATCTCGCACACCAAAAGTCGAGGCTGAGCATTGGTTTAAAAGGTCGCCACCGATTAAATAATCGATATCTGTTGCCATAAAATCCGCCTTTTGAAAAGCTAAGTTCACTACTGTTTTAACCATTTCACTCTCGGCTTTTTCAAAGCTTTCTTTGCCTGCTAAATCGTCATTTAGTGTTACATCAAAAAGACCTTTTAAAGGGCCTTTGCTTTCTTTTTGCCCTGCAATACTTGCAAAAGACTTAATAATAGGTGGGTTTTCAAAAGAAATTACCGACATTTTATCCCTCCTTATACATTCATAAAATAATAGACTATTCCATACACAACAGAGGCTAATGTTCCAAACACTAAAACAGGTCCTGCAATTACAAACATTTTACTGCTCATACCAAGCACAATTCCCTCTTTTTTAAACTCCATAGCCGGCGAAACGATAGCATTTGCAAACCCCGTAATCGGCACAGCTGAGCCAGCTCCGGCAAATTTAGCAATTTTATCAAACACGCCAAAGCCCGTTAATAATGAGCTAATTACAATAAGCACCATAGGCGTTATCATTTTAGGAATATCGGTATCATTTGGGAAATAATATGCTGTTATATTAAATATTATCTGCCCTAAAAAGCAGATAATTCCACCGACTAAAAAAGCTTTAAAAAAGTTTTTAACGCTCGGTGATTTTGTTGCGCTTAAATTTGCTTTTTTTATATAGTCATTTTTTGAAATCATAACTGTCCTCCAAAAGTTGTTATAGCTTTATTTTAAGCCGAAAAACACTTTTTTATTCACATAAAACAACAAAATAAGAATAAAATAATAAAAAAATTACAGAATAACTCTTGAAAATATCGAGATTTTATAATATTATTATACTGTTATAAAATAAAACTAAAATTAAACCAAAAAGGAGTGTTAAAGTATGATAAGAATAGGAATAGTAGGTTATGGTAATTTAGGGCGAGGTGTTGAATACGCCATACGTAAAAACGATGATATGAAGCTTGTCGGTATTTTTACAAGACGTGAGCCTACTTCAGTTGAAACTGTATTTAACGATGTTAAGGTTTATCATATTGATGATGCCCCTAATTTTAAAGACGAAATAGATGTAATGATTTTGTGCGGTGGCTCTGCTACTGACTTACCAGTACAAGGTCCTATGCTACTTTCAATGTTCAATACTGTTGATAGTTTTGATACACACGCTAAAATCCCTGAGTACCTTGAAAAAATGAACGCAGCTGCTAAAAAAAGTGGTAAATGCGGTGTTATCTCGGTTGGTTGGGACCCTGGCCTATTTTCAATGGCAAGAGTTCTATTTTCCTCTTTTTTAACCACCGGCAAAAACTACACATTTTGGGGAAAAGGTGTAAGCCAAGGGCATAGTGACGCCATTCGCAGAATAGATGGTGTTATCGATGCTAAGCAATATACAATTCCAAAACAAGAAGCTTTAGACTCTATTAAAGCTGGCGATGCCAAAACTTTTACTCCACGTGATATGCATCTTAGAGAGTGCTTCGTTGTTGCCGCTGATACTGCTGATAAAGCTAAAATTGAAAAGGAAATTTGCAATATGCCAAACTACTTTTCAGATTATGATACAATAGTTCATTTTATCTCTTTAGAAGAGTTTAAAAAGGACCATTCAAATATGCCTCACGGTGGTTTTGTAATCCGCACAGGCACTACCGGTCAAAACGATTCGTCAAACCATATGCTAGAGCTTTCTATAAAGCTAGACAGCAATCCAGAATTTACCTCAAGCATTTTAGTTGCCTTTGCTAGAGCTATCTATCGCTTGTCAAACGAGGGCGTTTGTGGTGCGAAAACTGTTTTTGATATTCCACTAGCTTATCTATCTAATAAAAATATTATTGAAATGTTATAAAATCTTTTGCAAAATATTTTCAAGGTATTATTAAAAATACTTTGATTTATATATAAAAATTTTAATTGCCATTCGAAAAAGCATCAAAGCTTGGCACGAAAGGAAAGAATTATTATGGACGCATACAGAAATTTCAAAGGAAACCTCTGGAAAGAGGAAATCAACGTACGGGATTTTATCCTCGAAAACTACAAAGAGTATAATGGCGATGACAGCTTTTTAGAAAGTGCCACCGCTAAAACCACAGGGCTTAATACAAAGCTCAGTTCACTACTTGACCTTGAGCGAGAATTTGGTGGTGTTTTAGATATAGACACGACTACTGTTTCATCGCTTACTAACTATGCCCCTGGATATCTAGACAAAGACAATGAACTTATAGTAGGACTTCAAACCACAAGACCGCTAAAACGTGGAGTAAATCCATTTGGTGGGCTTAGAATGGCGAGAAATTCTTGTGAGGCATACGGATATAAACTTTCTCAAAAGATTGAGGACGAATTCCAATATCGCACAACGCACAATGACGGAGTTTACAGAGTCTATTCTGAAGAGATGAAAAAAGCACGTAAAACCGGCATCATTACAGGACTTCCCGACGCATATGGCAGAGGAAGAATAATCGGAGATTACCGACGTGTAGCACTTTACGGAATTGACCGACTAATTACCGAAAAGCAAAAAGACAAACAAGCAATCTATGAAAGTGATATGACTGCCGACACTATTAAGCTATCAGAAGAGCTATTTTCGCAGATAGATTTTCTTAAAAAGCTAAAAGAAATGGCGCTAATGTACGGGATAGACATTTCACTTCCTGCAACAAATGCCAAAGAGGCAATTCAGTGGCTTTATTTTGGATACTTAGGCTCAATAAAAGAGCAAAATGGTGCTGCAATGAGCCTTGGACGCACTAGTACTTTCATTGATATTTATATTGACCGTGACCTTACAGAGGGCGTTTTAGACGAGAGCGGTGCACAAGAACTTATTGACCAATTTGTATTGAAACTACGGATGGCACGTCATCTTCGCACACCTGAATACAACGAGCTTTTCGGTGGTGACCCTATGTGGATAACCGAATCAATCGGAGGCATTTCAGAAAATGGCAAAAGCCTTGTCACCAAAAACTCATACAGATTTTTAAACACGTTATATAATTTAGGAGCCTCAGCAGAGCCTAATCTTACTGTGTTATGGAGCAAAAACCTACCTATAAACTTTAAGAATTTCTGTGCTAAAGTTTCTATTGATACCGACGCTATCCAGTATGAAAGCGACGACTTAATGAAACCGATTTTCGGTGACGATTATGGTATTGCCTGCTGTGTTTCTGCTATGAAAATAGGCAAACAAATGCAGTTTTTCGGTGCTAGATGTAATCTTCCAAAGCTCCTTATGCTCTCTTTAAATGGTGGTGTAGACGAGCTTTCCAAAATAAAAGTAGCCCCCTTTTCTCCTGTTTATGACGGCGAGTTTTTAGACTACAATACAGTTATTGGACGACTAGACACTTATATGTCTTGGCTTTGCAAGCTATATGTAAACACTATGAATGTTATCCATTTTATGCACGATAAATATGCCTACGAAAAAACACAGATGGCACTCCACGACACTGAAGTTGAACGTTTTATGGCATTTGGCGTTGCCGGACTTTCGGTAATTGTTGACTCTTTATCCGCTATAAAATATGCAAAGGTAAAACCCCTTCGTGGCGATGACGGACTTATTAGCGATTTTGAAACTATCGGCGACTTCCCAAAATTCGGCAACGATGACAAAAGAGCGGACGATATTGCCGCTATGGTATTAGAAAAGTTTTATAATGAACTTTGCAAAACCCCGGCATATAGAAATGCTAAGCACACCCTTTCAGTTTTAACTATTACCTCTAATGTCGTTTATGGCAAAAAAACAGGCAACACACCAGATGGCAGAAAAAAAGGCGAGCCTTTTGCCCCGGGCGCTAACCCTATGCACGGACGGGATTCTTCAGGTGCGTTAGCCTCACTAAATTCTATTACTAAACTTCCATATAACTGCTGTCGTGACGGTATTTCTTGCACTTTTTCAATCATTCCTCAAGTGCTTGGTGAAAATATGCAGACAAGATGCGAAAACCTAGTTTCTATCCTTGATGGCTATTTTGAAAAAAAGGCACATCATATTAATGTAAACGTTTTAAATCGTGATAAATTAATAGACGCTTTCGAGCATCCTGAGCTTTATCCTAACCTTACAATAAGAGTATCGGGATATGCTGTAAACTTTGTAAAACTATCTCGTGACCAACAAAAAGAAGTTATAAAACGTACTTTCCACGAAGCTTTATGATTAAATATCTAAAATACTATACTAAATATAAGCTTTCTATACTAACTGTAATGATATCTATAATTATTACAGTTAGTACTAGTCTTTTAGGGCCTATTTATATAGGAAAAGCGATTACCGCTATTACCGAAAATAATGGGCTTATTATAGGGATTTTAACGACTACAATTATAATATATCTTTTAAATGCGGTATCGTTATGGGCAACAAATTATCTTACAAACCTAACTGCTGAAAAAGTCGCTTTTGACCTGCGAAACAAACTTTTTAACAAACTATTTAAGCTATATGATAACTACTTTTTTAAAAATAGCGAGGGAAATATAGCAAGCTGTTTTACAAACGATATAGAAAAGCTAACTGAAGGTGCAAACCTTACCATTTCAGCTGTTTTAATTGGAATTATAACGGTGTTTTTTGCAACTATAATTATCTTTAGCCTAAATATTACGTTAGCTATTATAGTAATAATTTCTGCTCCTATCTGCCTTATTATAAGTAGTATCATCACTAAAAATATGCAGAAGTATTTTAAAAAACAAGCAAATACCCTTGCCGATATAAACGATTTTGCCCTAGAAAATATCGATGCCGAGGATTTACTCCACACCTTTAATGGCACTAAAGAGAGCATTGACACCTTTAATCAAAAAAACGAAAAGCTAAGGGAAAGTAGCCAGAAAGCTTATCTTTTCTCTTCACTCGTAAACCCCACCACCCGCATTGTAAATAACGTTCTGTACTGTTTGCTAGCACTTGTAGGGTCGATACTAGTCATTCGTGGGGACATCACAATCGGTATTTTAACAACCTTTTTGCTATATGGAAACCTGTTTTTAAAGCCTGTAAATGAAATTTCAGGTGCCATATCCTCTATTAGCTCCGCTAGAGCATCTTTTGATAGAATTAATAATATTCTTATCGAACAAGAGCAACCTACCTCTTTAGAAATTCCACCTTTTGAGGTAAATGGTGAGATAGAGTTTTCTAATATCTCTTTTAGTTTTAATAAGGAAAAGCAGATTTTTAAGGATTTTTCTTGCAAAATAAATGTTGGTGAAACAATTGCGATTACCGGTAAAACAGGCGCAGGAAAAACCACTCTTGTAAACCTTTTGCTAAAATTTTTAACCCCCGAAAGCGGAAAAATACTACTAGATGGCAATAATATTTCTAAAATAAACAATACCTTTTTGCGTCAAAACATTGGCATAGTACAGCAAGAACCCTTTATATATAGCGGTTCTATCTACTATAATATCGGCTTTGGCAAAGACTATATTAATAAAGAAGAAATAGAGCAGATAGCCAAAGATTTATATGCTAAGGACTTTATAAGCTCCCTACCAAATGGCTTTGATACAATAGTTTCAAACAAAACAAACCTTCTTTCAGAGGGGCAAAAACAGCTGATTACTATCTGTCGTGCTATGTATTATAACCCTAAGATTTTAATTTTAGACGAGGCTACAAGTAGCATAGATATGCACAGCAAAATCCTTATAGAAAAGGCTATCAAAAAACTAAAGCAAGGTAAAACCACCATAATGATCGCCCATAATGAAGACACCATAAACTCCGCAGACCGAGAAATTGTAATAGCATAATTTAGTTTATACAAGCTCAATTTAGTAGCAAA
>JAVVYT010000045.1:7259-10721 GCA_036650995.1 Clostridia bacterium
CTTTTAATTTTATTACTTAATATCTCTTCTATTGAAACTATCAAGACCTACATAAATCATACAGATAGTTAATACTATTAGATAGCAGATAGAGAACATTATTGACGGCTGAGTAAGTGCGCTACCCATACCACCCATACCACTCATCATACCCATAGAGGCGTCGAAACCGAAAATTCTGCTTGAAAGTGCCATATTTGAAAACGGTATGAAGTTTAGCCATTCGCCTGATAAAAGACCTGTTGACTGAACTACACTAAGTGCCATATTACCGCCAAAATAAGCAGCTATTGAAATTCCAACCGATGCGGCTGTATTTTTAGTAATAATAGAAAGCATTAATGCGAAAACAAGGTATATTATTATGTCGATAAAGTCAACGCAAAGGATTAAAAATCTATAAATAAAGAAATTAAGTTCGTGAGCAATTCCTCCGCTAGCATAGATATACGATGCTCCGGCTGAGCTTCCAAACATCATACTAAACGCCGCCATTACAACCCCATAAAGGATAATAGCAAGAACTATGCCTACTGAAAGCACTGATAAAAGCTTAGCTAGGTATATTTTCCAACGTTTTGTTGGTGAGATGATAAGCGATTTTATCGAGCCGGTTGAAATCTCGCTTGATATTGCACCACCTGCTAAAATAACTACTAAAATTACTATTATAAACATTCCAAATCCAAACATTCCAGTAAGTGCAAGGCTTGGGTACTGCTCTGTTGAGGCTGTTTTAGCATTTTCCGCTTTATACGTTAAGGCGCTAATTTGGTTAGTTATTTCGTCTTTTCGTTCTTCAGTTAATGGAATTGGTGTTCCATCCGCTTTTATATCGATATTATTAAGCAAACTTTTCTTGTATTTTTTTATGTTGTTTACAAGTTCTAAAGTCGGATTTTGTCCATATAAATCTTTTGTTTCGCCAGACGCACCAGTAGGATCAGCTTTTAAAAGTAGATTATTCCCGTCTATCTCTATCTTTTTTTCGTCCTCAGTTAGTGCGGTGTTGTTACTTGCAACTTCGTTTTCAAGCTTTATATATTCGTCATAGCTTTTATTTTGTACTATCTTTAAATACTTAGCTGCGTACTCGTTACTTTTTAAAATTGTATTTTCATCTTCTTTTGATAAAAGCTCTTTAGGTGCAAGCTCTAAGCTTTTAGCCTTAGTGGTATGCTCTTGCATTTTATCAACTGCCATAGAAAGATAAGTATTAGTATGTCTTCTAACATTATTTTCCTTTGCTATCTTTATAGCTTCTAGCTGTGCATTTTGATGTACTAGTTGTGTTTTTATCTCGTATTTTTCTTCTTCTGTTGCGGTTGTGAGTCTTTTATTTAGTTCTTCAACTGCGCCAACTGCATCATTCATATCACGTTCTACTTGTGCCTCAATATATTTATCGTTCTGCTGTGAATATTCCTTAGCATATTTTTTATCTTGATATTCTGCGAACTTTACAACGCCACCAAATGCAAAAACACCCAGTATCATTATTATTGCTAAGATGAATACGCTTACCTTTTTAGTGATTTTTGTAATCTCGTTTGTGTATAAATGAAAAATCTTACGCAATGGTATTCCCTCCCCCGGTAATATTAATAAAGGCATCTTCAAGCGAAACCTCTGTTCTGTTTACTCCAAAAAGTGCGATGTCTGACATTACAAATAGCTTTATAAAGCTTGGCACTTCGCTCTCTTCTATCTTTAAGGTGATAAAATCTTCCCCTACAAAAAGTGTCTTGTCGCTATGCTCTAAAGCTAAAACTTCTTTTGCTTTTTCCACCTGTTTGGTGTAGAATTTGTAGGAATTATCTCCCCTTGCTGTTTTTAGTAAATCATTGATGAGCTTTATATCTATTAGCTTTCCGTTTTCTACTATGGCAATTCTATCACACATAAGCTCCATTTCAGATAACATATGTGAGGATACAAATACCGCTGTGTTTTCGTCATATGCTAGGTGCTTTAGAATATCTCTAAGCTCCCTTATTCCTGCCGGGTCAAGTCCGTTTGTCGGCTCGTCTAGTATCAAAATTTTAGGCTTGTGCAAAATTGCCTGTGCAAGTCCTGCCCTTTGTTTCATTCCTAATGAGTATTTTTTTACCTTTTCATCAATACGTTTTTCCATACCCACTAGTTTTATAACTTCGTCAATTCTCTCTTTAGTTACGCCATTATGAAGTTTAGCATACATTTCTAAGTTCTTTCGTCCTGTAATTTCCTTGTACATCTCTGGATTTTCAACAATTCCGCCGAGGTACGACATTGCCTTTTCATAATTTTGTTTGAGGTTTGCCCCACAAATTGTTATCTCACCGCTGTCTACCGATAAAAAACCCATTATCATTTTAATAGTAGTTGTTTTTCCGGCACCGTTTGGCCCTAAAAATCCTAGCACTTCCCCTGCGTTTACGTCAAGAGAAATATTATCTATTATCTTTTTCTTTCCGAAACTTTTATTTATATTTTTGAGCGTTAATACTGTTTGCATAGTTTTTATCTCCTTTCGTTTAACCTTTATCAGATGTTAAAAGGTACGCACTTGTTATGTACCATTTACCATTTTCTTTTGCTAGTCTTATTTCATCTCTGGTATCTCCGCTTTTCTCTTCCCTTTTTGTAGGCATCGATCCATCGCCTTTATACAGATTATGTGATGGTCCGTCAAAGGTTGTGTGCGTTGTAAGATTTACTACCGCTGTTGCTTTATTAAAGGTTATATTGTTTATCGAGATGACTTCTTTTTCATACTTATGAACAACGTCAATGCCTTTTGCTTGATTTTTTAAATTTTCTTTCATATTTTTTATCACAGTATCACCTGTGTTACCTAAAAAATATGGCTTGAGCTCGTTTTCTAACTCGCCAAAAAATACGTTTAGCTCGTCTTGCGACATTGCCGGTTTCTCTGCGTTACCCACTTTTGGTAATAGCTGATATTTGTTGTATGATGCTATGTAATCTTTGCATACCTTTTCTATCGGCGCTTTATCGCCTGATTGCATTACCGACAGACTAACTAGGTAAATTATTACCCCTATCAATATTACAGCTGTTAATATTACCCCTCGATTTATTTTCGAAAACCATTTCATTTTATTATTTCCCCCTAATTCTTTATCTCTTTATGTGTACTATAACGTGTAGTACACTAATAATATAAAACTTTTTTTCTGTTTTGTCAAGCCTTTTTTGAAACAAATTAAAAATATTTTTTTCTGCTGTTTATTTTGCCTTTTTCTTTCTTCAAAATAAAGCCAGTCCTAGAAATTAAGGCTATCCATAATTATTAAATTTTCTATTTATGTGCTATCGTTCTTTAAAATAATGCTTGCCTATAAAAAGTGTAGCCTAGCTTATTTAAATTTTGTTTTTTAAACTCTCGTTCTTTAAAATAATGTTTGTCTATAAAAAAGGTCTATTTACACTTATGAGAATTTTTATCCATCCAATAAA
>JAVVYT010000046.1:0-7738 GCA_036650995.1 Clostridia bacterium
AGAAGAATAGTTGACTTTTTAAGTGGAGTTGCATTTGCATTATCAGGAACAATCAAAAAAGTATCGCTAGCAACTTATCTAATTACTCCAAGCAATGCCGAAATTACTGGAGAGAGTATGGACGATATAGAAAATAGCGGTATGTTCTTCTAAAATTATGGGAGTTTTATATTTAACAATAAACGCTTTAATTAGGGTTATAGAACTGCTTTTTATTGGTAGAATTATAATTTCTTTTGTTGTAATGTTTACCGGGAAATCGAACAGATTTTTCGATATTATAATTTCACTAACAGAGCCGATATTAACACCTATTAGAAATTTTTTATTTAAAAGTGAAGTTTTAAGGTCACTACCGATAGATTTTTCGCCGTTAGTCGTATTTTTTGTTATTGGAATATTAAGAAGAATTATTTTTATTTTACTATAAATTTTAAAAAAGGAAGGCATATAAAATGATAAATCCAAAAGACTTAGAAAATTTAGAGTTTGACAAATCCTTTATGGGTGGATATAGCGTTGAATCGGTGGACGAGTTTATATATACTCTAAACTCCGATTATGAAGCTCTATTTATAGAGAATGGTGAGCTAAAGAAAAAACTTGCTGTGTTAGCATCTAAAATTGAAGAGTATAAAAAAGACGATGAGTACATTAAAGGCTCGATTATCTATTCACAAAAAATTAGAGATGATGCTTTAAATGAGGCTAAGCTTTCAGCAGAAGATTATTATAATTCTAAAAAAGCAGAAGCAGATAAGCTAGTAAAAGAGGCTGATGAGTACAAAAGTACAAAATGTAGCACTGTTGATAGCGAGTATGAAGCTGAGAGAAGAGAAATTGAATCTAAACTTCGTTTAGAACGCAATGAGCTTGCTATGCTTAAAAATAAAGTCTGTGATTTCAGAGAAAACCTTAAAGCAGTTTATGATAGAGAGCTTGAGGCTATTATGTCTATCCCTGTTTTTGATAAAGAAGAAACTAAAATAGAGGAAGAAGTAAAAGAGCCTGAAATGGTTATCGAAGAAGTTGTTGCAGAAGAGATAAAGACTGATGTTCCTGCTGACTTCATAAGCGATATTGCCGAGGTTATCAGTGAAAAAGAATTAGAAGAAGATAAGATTAATCCTCTTGATTTTAAGGACGAAACTAAAGCTAAAACACTAGAGCAAAAAATTGATTTAGTGCTTGGTGATGACACTCTAATTGCCTCAAAAGGTTTCGACTTCCCACTAAAAAAATAAAAGCGTGCAAATTTATACTAAAGATTAAAATTTAGTATTATATAATAAAAATAGGTTGTAGGCTTTGCCTACAATCTTGGTTTTTAAAGGAGAAAAAATATATGACACCAGATTACAATAGTACTCTAAATCTACCTAAAACAGACTTTCCGATGAGAGCAGGTTTAGCACAAAGTGAGCCTGTAACCCTTTCACGTTGGGAAAAAGACGATACCTATGCTAAATTAATGCAGTTAAATGCCGATAAACCAAAGTTTATTTTGCATGACGGACCTCCATACGCAAATGGCGATATTCATATGGGTACAGCACTTAATAAAACTCTAAAGGACTTTATTATAAGATATAAAAATATGTCAGGCTTTTTAGCTCCATATGTTCCGGGCTGGGATACTCACGGACTACCAACAGAGCTTAAAGCTAGAAAACAAGCAGGAATTTCAAGCAATAAGGATATTTCACCTCTTGAAATTCGTAAAATGTGTAAAGAATATACTCTAAGCTACCTAGACGACCAAAGAGAGCAGTTTAAACGTTTAGGCGGTATTGGCGAGTGGGAAAATCCTTATATAACTTTACTTCCAGAGTTTGAGTCAAAACAAATTGAAATTTTTAGCGAAATGGCTACTAAAGGCTATATTTATAAGGGTTTAAAACCTGTTTATTGGTGCCCTGATTGTAAGACAGCTTTGGCAGAGGCGGAAATTGAATATTCTGACGACCCTTGTTTTTCTGTCTATGTTAAATTTAGAGTGGCAAGCGATAAAGGCTTATTCACAAAGCTTGGCGCTGATCTTTCTAAGACTTACTTTTTAATCTGGACCACCACTACCTGGACACTTCCCGGTAACGTTGCTATCTGTGTAGGTCCTCGTTATATTTATAATCTTGTAAAAGCAAATGATGAGTATCTTGTAATTGCAAAAGAGCTAACTGCTAGTGTTTTAGAGCTTAAAGAGATTACAGAATATGAAATTTTAGGCGAGTTTAGCGGAGCAGAGCTTGAAATGATGGAGGCTAACCACCCATTTTTAGATAGAAATTCACTTGTAATTTTAGGTGATTATGTAACACTTGAGAGTGGTACTGGTTGCGTTCATATTGCACCAGGTCACGGTGTTGATGACTATGAGGTTGCAAAAAAATATAAGGGACTTGATATTATAGTTCCTGTTGATGATAATGGTATTTTAACAAACGAGGCAGGTCAATTTGAGGGACTTTCAACAGAAAAGGCAGGCAAGGCAATTGCCGATTATCTAAACGAAAATGGATATTTATTCAAAACTCAAAAAATCATTCACCAATACCCACATTGTTGGAGATGTAAAAGCCCGATTTTATCAAGAGCTACAAAGCAATGGTTCTGCTCAGTTGATAGCTTTAAAAAACAGGCTCTAGACGAGATTGAAAAAGTTGAATGGATACCAGCTTGGGGAAAAGATAGAATTTCTTCAATGGTTGAAGATAGAAAAGATTGGTGTATTTCTCGTCAAAGAAAATGGGGCGTGCCTATTCCGATATTCTATTGTGACGACTGCAAAAAACCAATAATTAATAAAGAAATTATGCAAAATGTGGCAGATATTTTCAAAATAGATGGCTCAGATGCTTGGTATACTCACGATACGAGTGATTTTATCCCTGAAAACTTCGCTTGCTCATGTGGCTCAAAGCATTTTATAAAAGAGACCGATATAATGGACGTTTGGTTTGATTCAGGTGTATCTCATGCCGCTGTTTGTGATGCAAGAGATTATCTTCGTCGTCCTGCTGATGTTTACTTAGAGGGCGGAGATCAGTATCGTGGTTGGTTCCAATCTTCTCTTTTAACCTCTGTTGCAACATATGGCGACGCACCGTATCGTACTGTAATTACACATGGTATGGTAGTTGACGGCGAGGGCAAAAAAATGTCTAAGTCAATAGGAAATACAGTAGCACCTAAAGATGTAATTCGTCAATATGGCGCTGATGTTCTTCGTTTATGGGTAGCATCATCCGACTATCATGCAGATATTAGACTATCAGATGATGGATTAAAACAGCTTTCAGAGGCATACCGCAAAATCCGTAATACTGCTAGATTTATTCTAGGTAACATTTCAGATTTTGAGCCTGATACTAATATGGTAGCATTTGAAGAGATGCAAAAGATTGATAAATGGGCGCTTATAAAGCTAAATGAAGTAATCGAAAAGGTTACAAATGCCTATGATAAATACGAGTTTCACGTGGCTTTCCACGCAATTCATAACTTCTGCGTTGTTGATTTATCAAACTTCTATCTTGATATTATAAAGGATAGATTATATGTAAATAAAGCCGATAATATAGCAAGACGAGCAGCTCAAAGTGCTATGTATATTATCTTAAATGCAGTCGTTCGCTTAGTATCACCTATTCTTTGTTTTACAAGTGATGAGATTTGGCAGTTTATGCCACATCAAAAATCTGATAATAAAGAAAATATCGTCTTTAATGCAATGCCAAAGGTAAACACTAAGTTTTCTGATGATGAAATACTAAATGATTTCAATAAAATTCTAGAACTACGTGATATCGTTAAAAAAGCACTTGAAATTTCAAGAGCAAATAAAGAAATAGGCTCTTCTCTAGAGGCAAACGTTCTTCTTCATTGCAATAAAGAAGTTATGACGTTATTATCAAAGTATAAAGATAACCTTTCGACTATCTTCATTACCTCAAATGTTGAGCTTGTAGAGGATATCACCGATAGCAATTTTGCAAACGGACTTAGCTGTGATGTTGTAAAAGCTAAAGGAAGTAAATGTATCAGATGTTGGGTTTATAGTGAAACTGTTGGTCAAAATGAAAACCACCCTGACCTTTGTAAACGTTGTAGCGATATTTTAGAAAACTAAAAAATTAATTTTAAATTTAAAGGGGGATATAATAATGTTTTTTTTGTATGCAGGAGTCGTTATTTTTACTGTACTCTTAGACCAACTATCAAAATTTATTGTGTCCTCAAATATGATACTCGGAGAAAACATTCCACTTATTAAAGGTTTTTTTGAAATAACATATGACCAAAACAAAGGGGCGGCATTTGGTATTTTAAAGGATCAGCCTTGGATTTTTATCTCTATTACAATAGTTGTTATTTTAATTCTTATTCTGCTTTTAGCACGTAATAAATTTGAAAAACAGCTTACTAAAATTGCCTGCTGTCTTATTATAGGCGGTGGAATTGGCAATTTAATTGATAGAATTTTAAATGGCTTTGTAGTGGATTTCATTGATTTTAAGGCTATCTATTTTGTCTGTCCTGCTATCTTTAATTTGGCGGATACCTTCGTATGCGTTGGAACAGTTCTCTTTGCAATATCATTTCTTTTTATGGAAAAGAAAATATAATATGGAAACACTTTATTTTTTAGTAGAGGAAAATGACGTTCGTTTAGATAAATACCTAACAGGCAAAATAAATGGGCAGACTAGAAATTATATCCAAAAGCTAATAGCTAGTGATAGTGTTTTAGTAAATGAAAAGATAAAAACGAATAAATATAAAGTAAAAATAGGGGATAGTATAATAGTTACTATCCCTGAAATAGTGCCACTAACTGTCGAGGCTGAAGATATTCCGCTCGATATTGTTTACGAGGATAAAGACCTTTTAGTTGTAAATAAACCGCAGGGAATGGTAGTCCACCCGGCAAATGGTAACCCAACAGGCACACTTGTAAATGCCTTAATGGCACACTGCAAAGATGAACTATCAGGGATAAACGGTGTTGCACGTCCCGGAATTGTGCATAGAATTGATAAAAATACCAGTGGGTTACTCATAGTTGCAAAAAGCGATCCTGCTCATATAGGGCTTGCAAAGCAGATTAAAGAACATTCTTTTAAAAGAGAGTATAAAGCCATTGTTATGGGAAATTTAAAGGCTGATAGCGGTACTATTGATGCGCCGATTGGCAGAAGTGCTAAGGACCGCAAAAAAATGTGTGTCACCGAAAAAAATTCTAAACAGGCAACTACTTATTATGAGGTTTTAAAACGTTTTGAAAAGTTTACCTATATAAAGTGTATCTTAAAAACCGGCAGAACGCATCAAATAAGAGTGCATATGGCGTACATCTATCACCCATTATTAGGGGACGATGTTTATGGTAAAGTGAGTAAACTATCACCTAAGGGGCAGTGCTTGCACGCTGAAACGATAGGCTTTATCCACCCGATTACGAATGTTTATATGGAGTTTAAAGCACCACTTCCTGATTATTTTAAGAGAATACTAGAAACTTCAAAAGAGATATAATAAAAAAAGCAGTATGGAAATTAAAACCATACTGCTTTTATAAATTAGAAAAAGATAAAATGCTATTAATTTAGAAGTAGCTTTTCAAAATCTTTTGCTGGGATCGGCTTAGAATAGTAGTAGCCTTGAGCGGTTTCACAGCCACATTTACGCAAAAAGTCAACCTGCTCGATAGTTTCAACACCTTCTGCTACAACAGAAATATTTAGCTCTTTAGCCATATTTATGATATTTGAAACAACTGTTTTCTCACGATCGGAGGTTAGCGTTTCACTAAGCATAAAGCGGTCAAGTTTTATAGTGTCTACGCTGAGGTTTTTAAGGACGTTAAGAGAAGAGTAACCAGAGCCAAAATCGTCAAGCGAAAGCTTAAAGCCAAGACTTTGGAGCTTGTCTAGCACCTCGATAAGCGAATCTAGGTTAGTGTAAACAGTGTTTTCAGTAATTTCAAGCTCGATTAGACTAGTTGTAACGTTATTTTCTTTAACAATATTAAAAATACTTTCAACATAGTTTGGGCGATACATATAGTTGCGGGACTGGTTTATCGAGATAGGAACAGCGGTTATATTTTTAGAAATTAGATTTTTGATAAATTTACAAAGCGTATCAAGCATAAACATATCAAGGGAATAGATATCACCTGTTTGCTCGAAAAGTGAAATGAACTCGTTTGGCATAATCATAGTGCCATCTGGTTTTATCCAGCGAACAAGCGCCTCACCACCGACTATTTTTTCTGTTGTAAAATCATATTTAGGCTGAATGAAAAGCTTAAATTCACCGTTTTTAAGGGCTAAAGGCATTGACTTTACAAGCTCTTTTTTGAAGTCAATTTCTTTTTGGATATCAATATTATAGATAGCAATGTCTGAATCGTAGCTCTCTTTAGCGGATTTTCTTGCGATATTTGATTTTTCAATAGCAGTCATAATGTCGGTATCTAAACTTTCAATTTTATAAACGCCAAAAGCCATATGTGCAGAATAGTAGCTACCTAAAGCTTGATTCCAAGTGGCAATTTCAGATTTTAAGTTGTAGATATACTTTTCCAATACAGCATTGTCGTGCTTGTTGTAAAATAAAAGCAAAAACTGGTCGGCACTAACTCTTGCAAAGGTTTCACCGGTTGTAGAGAAGTTTTTAAGACGATTAGCGATGAAGATTAAAAATTCGTTTCCAACTTTATATCCTAAATCATTGTTTAAAAAGCGAAATTGTTTTATATCAAAATTTAAAATGCTGTAACTTGTGGCAAGGTTTTCTTTAAATAACGTAGTCGCCGTTAATTTAAACTGCTCTATATTAGGGATGCCGGTAAGTGCGTCATAGTATGCTAGTTTTAAAATTTTATCGTTGGTATTTTTTTTCGTGATGATAATGTAAAGAACAATTAAAGTGAAAACAATCGATAAGATAACCATTAATAAAATAGAGAGCATTATTACCTTTTCGGAACGTTCAAAGACACTTTTTGCAGGGAGTGACGTTACTAAAAACCAGTCGTTTGCACCTTTTATAGGTGAGTATGCAAAAAACCTATCTTCGGAATTCATTATAAAATGTGAAACACCACTTGTTCTATTTGTAAGTCCTTGTTGAAATTCTGAAACTTCTTCTTTACTATTGTGAAGGTTAGCAACATCAACGAGGTTTTTATTAATTCTATCTTTGTTTGGGTGTAGCAAAATATTACCGCTAGAATCGGCTATAAATGCAAGCCCGCTATCGTGATAAAAGGATATATCTATTCGGTCGGTAAGCTTTGCTAGCTCGTACCCTGAAAACAGTACGCTAACTACTTTATTATCGTTAAACACAGGAACAGCATAAACAATTCCCGGGGTTACCCCGTCCACCTTGTCTATAATTGGTTGCGATAAAAACCGCTCACCTTTTACAGCACCATTGAAAAACTCACGATCTGCTACTGAAAATTCGTGTCCGTCGCTAGTTATTGCATTTCCGTTTAAATCAACTATACCAATTCTGAAAAGACCAAAGTTATCAGCTTGTTTTTTTATCCGTTCCATCTTCTTTTCAAGAGGTACCATAGGATCTGAAATCTGTCCGTCTGCTAATATTTCTAGCATATCAAAATCACGTGCAACCTGTCTTTGAACAGAAGCCGCACCTTGAGTAGCAACTTCTGATAAGTGCATCTGTGATTCGGTTGTTAGTAAAACGGTTACGTATCTTGAAT
>JAVVYT010000046.1:7748-10636 GCA_036650995.1 Clostridia bacterium
TATTATAACGAGAAAAACTGCTGTAATAATATATCGTTTGCTTTTAGAACTCATCTCATTGTCACCACTTTTATTAAATTTAAAATTAAGTTACTTTAGTATATCATATTATATAGGTTTTTACAATGTCTTTGTAGAATAATGTGGCATTTTAATAGAAATTCGAAAAGATTTGAAATACATTTGATTTTTGGTGATTTTATAGAAAAAAGTTTTCATCTTGCAATAGAATAAAAGTTTAAGCTTAGCATAAAAAAACAGCATATCAGAATAAATCAGATAAGCTGTTTTTGATGCTTATTATTTTAAAGCAAAGGGTAGATATTTAAAATTTATGCCGCCTTTTGAGCTGCCATTGCAGTGTTTAACATATTTTCTATAAATATTCCATATCCGCTTGTGGGGTCGTTTATAAACACGTGCGTTACAGCGCCGATGAGCTTTCCGTTTTGAATTATGGGACTACCGCTCATTCCCTGTATAATTCCGCCGGTTTTGGCAAGGAGTGCAGAGTCGGTTATTTTAATCGTCATATCTCTAAACTCTTTATCGAAAACTTTGCTGATTTTGGAAATTTCAATTGCGTATTTTTGCGGTGGCTTTTCGTCAACTGTGCAGTAGATAAATGCCTCTCCTGGTTGCACTTCGTTTTTATAACCAACAGGGCATAGCACTCCGTCAATGTTTTGTTTTGTCGTGCCGAAAATTCCGCAACTACTATTTGTGGTAATATTTCCAAGCAAGGAGTCCTCTAAGAATTTACCACGCAGTTCACCCGGGGCGCCTTTTTCACCTTTTATAACACTGTTAATTCGGGCAAAATAAACGTCAGCGCTATTAAGTGGCATTAGTGCAGAGGTGTCAGGGTCGCAAATTCCATGGCCTAAAGCTCCAAACTTTCGAGTTTTAGGGTCAAAGTAGGTGATAGTGCCAATGCCGGCTGTGCTGTCACGGACCCACATTCCAAGCTTTAATAAGCCATCATCTATTGATTTTACAGCGACTACGTTACACTCAAAGGTACTTATATTTCGTTTTACAGTAAAGGTTAAGCTCTCGCCATTTGATTTTGAAATTAATTCTTGCACCTGCTCGTTAGTGTTTACTTCAGTGCCATTTATTTTTAGGATAATATCACGAACACGAATTCCGGCGTTGTAAGCAGGACTTATCTTACCGTCATTTGTAGTAATATCCGCAATTCCGACAACCAGCACACCATTTGTAAAAAACTTTATTCCAAGAGGTGTTCCGCAGGCAATTAGTGAATTCACTTTTTCAGCAGGTTTTTTAAAAAGCCCTATCTGTTTGTTAGGTGTTAGCTTTGGAAGTTTATTTTCTAGCGGTGAAGTGCTTGCCATTGTCTTAGGTGATATTATAGTCGGAAAAGCAATAGCGGACTTATCATCAGAAAAGCTATCTTTAAATGAGTTTGAAATAAATAATAAAGTAAAGCTTACTATTATCGAAACAATAATAAAAATCGTTGATAAAATCAGACCTTTTTTTAGCAATTAAATCGCTCCTTTCTTTATAGCAACATAATACTAGTATCTCTAAAAAAATCTGATTAAAACATTTTTTATTTTCATTGTGTTTTTATATTTTTATTGTTATAATAAATAATAGATTAAAAATTAAATTATATCTAAAAAAAGGACTTGTGATAAAATGAATTATAATAAATTTGGCAATACAGGGGTAGACATATCAGCTTTAGGCTTTGGGTGTATGCGTTTTAAAGAAAAAGAGATAGACGGGAAAATGCAAATAGACGAAGAAGTAGCTATTCCTATGCTCTTAAAAGCCTATGAAAGTGGCGTTAATTATTTTGATACAGCAGTTTTCTATTGCAATTCAAATAGCCAAAAAACAGTTGGAAAAGCACTTAAAAGTGTGCGTAATAAAGTTAATATTTCAACTAAAATCCCGCTTGAAATGGGGATGAAAGAGAAAGATTTTTGGACGTATTTAGAGAATAGTTTAAGGGATTTAGATACCGATTACATAGATTTCTATCATTTTCACGGGATAGACAAAAATCTTTTCGATGAAATTGTAATCAAAGAAAACTTTATAGGTCTTATGCAAAAGGCTAAAGATCAGGGGATAATTCGCCACATTTCATTTTCATTTCACGATGACCCTCGATATATAAAATATATGATAGATAAAGCTGAGATTTTTGAGAGTATGCTAATTCAGTATAATCTTCTTGATAGAGCAAACGAAGAGGGGATAAACTATGCCGCATCTAAGGGACTTGGCGTTGTAGCAATGGGTCCTGTTGCCGGCGGTCGGCTTGGTGGGGCGTCTACAATGCTAAAAGATTATGGCGGTAAGTCGGCAGCAACGTACGAACTAGCACTTAAATTTGTTTTAGGGAATAAAAATATTTCTTGTGCACTTTCAGGAATGACCGATGAAGAGATGCTTTTAAAAAATATAAATGTAGTGTCAGAAACTATTACAAACTCCGATAATATCGAAATATTAAAAGCAGTAGACGAGCTAAAAAAGTTTAATGAGCTGTATTGCACCGGCTGTAACTATTGTATGCCATGCCCTGTCGGGGTTAATATCCCTAAAGTCTTTGAGCTTTATAACCTTAAAAACGTTTATGGAATGAATAAAGTGGCAGAAGATGCGTATAAGCAGTTTGTAGCTAGTGGCGAGGTTGGAAAAATGGCTAATAGCTGTGTTGCTTGTAAAAAATGCGAGGCTAAATGTCCGCAAAAATTGCAGATTGCAGAGAAAATGATTTTTTGCAATAAATCTCTTTCTATATAACCATAACCATAAATATAAATATTAATTTTTCATAAATTTAAAAGCTAGCATAGATAAAAAGTTAGTATAAATAAAAAAGCTAGCATAAATAAAAAAGT
>JAVVYT010000047.1:0-10084 GCA_036650995.1 Clostridia bacterium
GGTAGCGGATAATAAACAAGTAGCAGTGCTAGTACCAACTACTGTTTTGGCTATGCAACATTACAGAACATTTTTAAATAGAATGTCCGGCTTTCCGATAAAAATTGAAATGCTCTCTCGATATAAAACCAAAAAACAGCAAACAGAGATAGAAAAAGAACTTATAAGAGGGCAGATAGATATTTTAATTGGCACGCATAAAATCATTCAAAAAAATATTGCTTTTAAGGACTTAGGACTTGTAATAATAGACGAAGAGCAGCGTTTTGGAGTGTCCCATAAAGAAAAACTAAAAGAGATGACAAAAAATATTGATATACTAACATTATCAGCAACTCCCATTCCGAGAACTCTTAATATGGCACTATCAGGAATTCGGGATATGTCGGTTATTGATACTCCGCCACATGACAGAGTGCCAATAATTACATATGTCGCCGAGTTTGATTACTCCTTGGTTTGCGACGCTATTATAAAGGAATTATCCCGTGGTGGGCAGGTGTATTATTTGTGTAATAGGATAGATAAAATTTATGAAAAGGCAGCAAAATTAAAAGAGCTTATTCCATCTGCAAATATTGATGTAGCACACGGAAGAATGTCACAGGCAGAGATATCTGAAGTTTGGGAAGCACTGCTAGACGGTAAAATAGATATCCTTGTTTGCACAACGATTATAGAAACAGGCGTTGACGTTTCAAATGTAAACACAATTATTATAGAAGATGCTGATAAGCTAGGACTAGCACAGCTACATCAGATAAGAGGAAGAGTCGGAAGAAGTGCAAGAAAAGCATATGCTTTTTTAACATACTATAAAGGAAAAGTGCTTTCAGATGACGCAGCTAAAAGGCTTACAGCAATACGTCAATATACTGAGTTTGGCTCTGGACTTAAAATTGCAATGCGTGACCTTGAAATCCGTGGTGCCGGAAATGTGCTTGGTGCAAAGCAAAGCGGGCATATGGAGGCGGTAGGCTATGATTTATATTCACAGTTATTAAAAGAGGCAATAGACACAGAAAAGGGCGAAGTAATAAAGATTGTTCGCTGTACAATAGATTTGAATATCACAGCCTTTATACCAACAGATTTTATAAAGAGTGCTGAAGATAGGATAGATATCTATAAGATAATCTCGTCTATTAAAAATGAAAACGATGCAAAAGAAGTAACTTTAGAGATTAAAGATAGATTTGGCAAGCCACCAAAAGCAGTTTTAAACTTAATTGATGTCGCAATTTTAAAACAAATAGCCGCATCTTTAGATATTGAGGAGATTATAGAAAAAGGCACGTCGCTTGTTTTCTATCCTCAATATGTCGATTTAAAACTGATAGCCGATTTATCAGAATACTATAAAAAACGTATTTTCTATACCCCTGCCTCTCGTTCATATATTACCCTTAATATAGCCGGTAAACAGTCGGTCGAAGAGTTAAGATCGTTCTTAGAAATATACACAAAGCTTATAGCTAAATTTTAATAAAAAGGAAAAAAACAGGATGAAAAAAGAAATTGAAGAGATACTTTTAAAGGTGCAAAAACCCACTCGCTACTGTGGCGGAGAGTTTGGAAGTGTAATTAAAGACCTTAAAAATATTGACCTTAGGTTTGCGTTTTGCTTTCCGGATACATACGAGGTTGGTATGAGCCATTTAGGAATGAGAATTCTATATGAGCTTACAAATAGAGAGGAAAATATGTGGTGCGAACGCTGTTTTGCCCCACTTCCTGATATGGAAAAGCTTTTAAGAGAAAATAACATTCCGCTTTTTACCCTTGAGTCGGAGGACGGTTTGGGCGAGTTTGATATGGTGGGATTTACACTTCAATATGAGCTATCCTATACCAATATTTTAAATATGCTAAATCTTGCAAATATCCCGCTTAAATCCTGTGACCGTGATGAACAGTATCCACTTATAATTGCCGGTGGACCTTGTGCTTTAAACCCTGAGCCACTAGCGGACTTTATAGACTTGTTTATTTTCGGTGAGGGTGAAGAGATAAACATTGAGCTTTATAAACTTTATATTGCTTGTAAAGGTATGCCAAGACTTGAATTTTTGAAAAAAGCATCGAAACTAAAAGGAATATATGTACCATCATTTTACGAAATAAAATATAACGATGACGGTACTATAAACAAAAGAATTTCACTTTATGATGCCCCTGAAACAATAAAAAAAGTAGTGGTAGAGGATTTAGATAGTATGTTTTATCCGTCTAAAACAATAGTGCCTTTTGGAGAGATTGTGCATGATAGGGTAATGATTGAGCTGTTTCGTGGGTGTATTCGTGGTTGTAGATTTTGTCAAGCAGGCTTTATCTATCGCCCTGTTCGTGAAAAATCACCCGACACATTAAACGCTCAAGCAAAATCCCTTTGCGAAACAACAGGTTATGATGAACTATCGCTTTCTTCGCTAAGCTCGAGTGATTATACCGGAATGTCGGAACTTTTAGATAAACTAACGCAGTGGAGTGTTCCACAAAAGGTGAATTTATCGCTACCGTCTTTAAGGGTAGATAAATTTTCAAAAGAACTTATGACAAAAATCCAAAGTCTTAAAAAGAGTAACTTTACCTTTGCCCCGGAGGCTGGAACGCAGAGATTGCGTGATGTAATAAATAAAAATGTTACCGAGGAAGAATTAATAAATACCTGTAAAGTGGCTTTTGAGGGGGGCAATTCCTCGATTAAATTATACTTTATGATGGGACTTCCGTATGAAACAATTGAGGATATTAAAGGGATAAATACTCTTTGTGAAAACGTTGTGCATATTTATAACATCACAAAAACTGCAAAAAATAGAGCAGTTACAGTATCAATTTCAACCGCTTGCTTTGTGCCTAAGCCATTTACGCCTTTTCAGTGGTTTCCTCAAAATAAATATAGCGAGCTTATAAAAAAGCAGGAAATTTTAAAAGAGGAGATAACATCAAGAAAAATAAAATTTAACTATCACGATTCAAAAACCTGTGTTTTAGAAGCAGTCTTTGCACGTGGTGATAGACGACTTTGTAAGGTGCTTGAAACGGCTTATAAAAGCGGTTGTATCTTTGACGGGTGGAGTGAACATTTTAACTTTAGCAAGTGGGAACAGGCGTTTTTAGACTGCGGAGTTAGTATTGATTTCTATGCTAATAGAGAAAGAAGTTATGATGAAGTTTTGCCTTGGGATTTTGTTGATATCGGTATTTCTAAAAAGTTTTTAATCTCTGAGAATGAAAAAGCAAAACAAGCTATTGTAACACCAAACTGTCGAGAAAAATGTTCCGGGTGCGGACTATCTGAGGGGGATAATAAATGCAAGCTATAAGACTTACCTTTAAAAAACTAGATAGCCTTAAATACATCTCACATCTTGATTTAAACCGACTTTTTATGCGAATGATTAAAAGATGTCATCTACATATTTGGTATACCCAGGGGTATAATCCGCACGCGCATATTGTGTTCTCACCGCCAGTATCGGTAGGGGTAAGCTCACTTTGTGAAATAGCAGATATTAAACTTTTGGACGATTTAGAAAAAAACGATATATTAACTGCACTAAATAGCGTTTCACCAAGCGGAATTTTGTTTGTATCGGCAAAAGAGCCGGTAAATAAAATCAATAAAATAGCGTATGCAAAATACAATATTAGCATAAAAACGACAACAACTGTAAAAGAACTTGAAAATTTGAAAAAATCTGATAGAATAATAGTAGTTAAAAAAACCAAGACAAAGGAAATCGATTTTGATATAAAACCTTATTACAAGGATATAGAGTTTAAAGAAAAGGATGGTTTTATTGACTTTGAGGTTATTTTGCCAAGCTCTAATGACCTTACTGTTAAAGTCGATTTATTATTATCTGTTATAAAAGATATAACTGATGTGAAAATTCAAAGAGAAGAGTTTCTAGATGAAAACTTTGATACTTTTATTTAAAGAGGGAGAAAAAATTGGGTAGATATAAAAAGCTAATGTCTAATACCGTTATTTTTGCAATATCAAATTTTGCCCAGCGAGGAATAGGATTTGTGCTGATGCCATTATATACAAGTGTAATGACAACAGATGGTTTTGGTACTTTTGATGTTTTAAATAATGTAATACTTCTTTTAATTCCAATCCTTACCCTTAGTATGTCTGATGCAATTTTAAGATTTTCAATAGATAGCGAAAAGGGCAGAGGTGAATATTTTTCAACCGGTATGGCTGTCGTTATCGGTAGCAGTGTGTTCTTAATTGCTTGCTATCCTATCTTGCAGATGGTAGAGTTTATGAAAGGCTATGTTTTAGTATTTGTCTTACTGTACTTTACATCGGCTTTGAGAACGTATATGGCACAGTTCGTGCGTGGCGTTGGCAAGGTTATGCTGTTTGCTATTGACGGAATTATAATGACAGTAGTTTTAGTCGGAGGTAATCTTCTGTTTTTAGTTACCCTTCGCTTAGGTCCTACTGGCTACTTAATTTCACTAGTATTATCAAATGTGGTATCAATCGTTATCCTTAGCATTTTTGGAAAGGTTTGGAAGTTTTTCAAGATAAAAAGTATCAAAAAGAAAGCCTTTGGCGAGCTGTTTAGATATAGTGCGCCCCTTATACCAAACTCTATTAGTTGGTGGGCTACTAATCTTTTCAATAGGTATATTGTCATTGCCGCTTGTAGTGTGGCAATAAATGGTCTTTTCGCCTCAGCGGCTAGAATTCCTAGTATGCTAATGGTCTTTTCAACAATCTTTATGCAGGCGTGGCAGTTAAGCGCTGTAATGGAATATAATAGTAAAGATAGAGAAAAATTTTACACTACTATTTATAAATATTTTAGCACCTTTATTTTTGTATGTTGTAGCTTTTTATTGGCAACACTTACATTATACTCAAAATTATTATTCCAAAAGGAGTTTTCAGAGGCTTGGGTATTCGTACCATTTTTAATGCTTGGAATGGTGTTTAACTGTCTTGTTGCATTCTTTGGCTCTGTTTATATCAGTGCAAAAAAAACAAAGATGAATTTTTATTCCTCTTTTATCGGCGCTGTCGTTACTATAATTTTGTGCCTTGTTTTAGTTCCTCTTGCAGCTAAAATATCACCTGAGTTTGGCGCTAAAATGGCAGGTGTTGCAACAATGATGGGCTTTGCTGTAATGTGGGTTATAAGAATTAAAGATACTCGTAAGTACGTTAAAATCGGTATTAATTACTACTCTACTGTATGTAATTTAGGGCTGATTTTTGTGCAGTGTATCTTCTTGAGCTTTAAACTTCCGGGTTATAAAGTGGTGCCTTTAGTAATCTTCATTTTAATGCTAATTATTAACTTTAAAGTGGGAATTGAACTGATAAATAAATTTGCACAAAAGCTGAGGAAAAAATAAATTAATTTTTGTTTAGTTTAAACACTTGACAAATCCATAATAAAATGTTAAATTTTAGGTGTTAGCACTCCAGGTGCAAGAGTGCTAATATCTGAAATTTTTATTTTGAAATGGAGTGATGAAATGGAGCTAGAAGATAGGAAGAAAAAAGTTTTATCTGTTGTAGTAGAAGAGTTTATAAAGACGGGCGAACCGGTAGGCTCAAAAGCGGTTATGGATAAAATCAATGTTTCGGTTTCGTCAGCTACCATTAGAAATGATATGGCGTTACTAGAAGATATGGGTTTATTATATCAGCCACATACTTCAGCCGGACGAGTTCCGTCGGTAGAAGGGTATAAATTATTTGTATCAAAACTGATGAAAACTTATGAGCTTTCTAAAAAAGAGAAAAATCAGATAGATGTACTATTAGCAAAAGTTTCTAAAACCACAACCGCAATTACAAAAGACACTGTTGAGATAATTAGTCAGCTTACAGGATGCACCGCTGTTGCAGTAGCACCAGCTTCTGGAGGAAGTTTGCAAATGTTCGAGGCGTTTGTAGCGGGCAAACATTTATTAGCAGTACTTGCAGTAAGTGCAACAGGAGTTACCAAAACCAAAATTTGTGTGACTGATATTGAGCCAAATTCAGAAAATGCGATGATACTCAGTAAAATTCTAAGTAAAACATTTTCAGGAAGAAGCGTCACACAGATAAGCGATGAACTTATAAACATAGCAAAAGCAGAAATCGAAAAATCTTGTCCTGAATTTATAAGCCTAATGCCTTTTATAAAGGAATTTATAAATGAGCTTTGTGGATATGATGTGTATGTAGGTGGAGAAGAAAAACTATTCGATTATCCTGAATTTTCAAATGCGAGTAAGATTCAACCGTTTTTATCATTACTATCAAGGCATGACGATATCCTTAAAATAGCACAGAAAAATCCTTCAGGAATTGAAGTGGATATTTTAGGAGATCAAGGGCTAACAGAGCTTAAAAATGTTAGTATGATTACATCGGGAATGTATATGGGTTCTGATAATGGTATAATGTGTGTGTTTGGTCCAACAAGGCTAGATTATGCAAAGGTACTAGCGAAGATGAATTATTTTACCGAGCAGATGTCCAAAATAATCAGCGAACTATATTTAGAATAAAGGGGTGGCATAGTGAATAAAAAAGAAACAAACAAAGAGCCTAATAAAGAGCCTAAGGTTAAAAAAGAAGTAACAAAAGATGAAGAAAAAGTAAAAACTAAAATTATTGATAAAGCTCCATCTACCGAAGAGTTACTTGCAAATGAAAAGGATAAGTATTTAAGGCTTTTAGCAGAATTTGATAATTTCAAAAAACGCACTGTTAAAGAGAAAACAGCAATATATGATGATAGCGTTATTGAAGTAATCCAAAAAATAATGCCGGTATACGATAACTTACAAAGAGCAGTCGAAGTACAAGGCGAAGATTTTGCAAAACTTAAAGAAGGACTTCTAATGGTAATAAAACAGCTAGAAGAAACTTTAAAAGCGATTGGCGTTGAAGAGATAACAACCGACGGTTTTGACCCTCTAGTGCATAATGCTGTAATTCATATCGAAGATGAAAAGCTTTCGGATAATGAAATAGTAGAAGTGTTACAAAAAGGATATAAACTCAAGGATAAAGTTATAAGACATAGTATGGTAAAAGTTGCCAACTAAAATTTAATTTAAAAAAACTAAAAAATATTGGAGGAAAATATTATGAGTAAAATTATAGGTATAGATTTAGGTACAACAAATTCATGTGTATCAGTAATGGAAGGCGGAGAGCCAGTTGTAATTGCAAACGCAGAGGGCGCACGTACAACACCGTCAGTAGTTGCCTTTGGTAAAACAGGCGAGCGTATGGTAGGACAGGTTGCTAAAAGACAAGCAGTTACAAACCCTGATCGTACAGTAAGTTCAATTAAAAGAGATATGGGAACATCAAAGAAAATAAATATTGATGGAAAATCCTATAACCCACAAGAGATATCAGCTATGATTTTAGGCAAACTAAAAGCAGACGCAGAGAGCTATCTTGGAGAAACAGTTACAGAAGCTGTAATTACAGTTCCAGCATACTTTTCAGATGCACAAAGACAGGCAACAAAAGATGCCGGTAAAATAGCAGGTCTTGATGTAAAAAGAATTATAAACGAGCCAACAGCCGCAGCTTTTGCTTATGGTGTAGATAAAGACCACGAGCAGAAAATAATGGTGTATGACCTTGGTGGTGGTACATTTGATGTATCTATTATGGATATCGGCGACGGTGTATTTGAAGTTTTAGCTACAAGTGGTAATAATAAACTAGGTGGCGATGACTTTGATGATAGAATAGTTAAATATCTATCAGATGAATTCAAAAAATCTAATGGTATTGATCTAATGAATGATAAAATGGCACTTCAAAGATTAAAAGAAGCAGCAGAGAAAGCTAAAATTGAGCTTTCAGGTGTTACAACTTCAAACATCAATCTACCATTTATTACAGCAGACGCATCAGGTCCTAAGCATTTAGATATAACTCTTACAAGAGCTAAGTTTAATGAGCTTACAGCTGATTTAGTTGAGAAAACTATGAAACCTACTAGAGATGCAATAAAAGAAGCAGGACTTCAGCCTTCAGAGATTGCCAAAGTACTACTAGTTGGTGGTTCATCACGTATTCCAGCAGTTCAAGACGCAGTAAAATCATATCTTGGAAAAGATGCAGACAAAGGAATTAACCCTGATGAATGTGTTGCTATTGGTGCTGCTATTCAAGGCGGTGTTTTACAAGGCGATGTTAAAGGCATAGTACTTCTAGACGTTACTCCACTATCACTTGGTGTAGAAACACTAGGCGGAGTTACAACTAAGATTATCGAGAGAAATACAACTATTCCTATAAAGAAGAGTATGACATTCTCAACTGCACAGGATAGCCAACCATCTGTTGAAATCAACGTATTACAAGGTGAACGTGAAATGGCAGCAGATAATAAATCAATCGGTAACTTCCACCTAGACGGTATCCCACCAGCTCCACGTGGTGTTCCTCAAATCGAAGTAACATTTGATATTGACGCAAATGGTATTGTAAACGTTATGGCAAAAGAGCTAGGCACAGGTAAAGAGCAGAAAGTTACTATTACAGCATCTACTAATATGTCTAAAGACGATGTAGAAAAAGCAGTAGCAGCAGCTGAGAAGTTTGCCGAAGAGGATAAAAAGAGAAGAGAAGATATTGATGCACGTAACCAAACAGAGCAGTTATGCTATCAATGTGAAAAGGCTTTAACCGACGCAGGCGACAAGCTAACCGATGATGATAAATCTACCATAAGAGCAGAGATTGAAAAGGTTAAAGAAGCTTTAAAAGGCACAGACACAGAAGCTATAAAAGCTGCCTCTGAATCATTATCTAAAAAGTTCTATGAGCTAGCTCCAAAGCTATATAAAGATGCAGCAGCAGAGGCATCAGCTGAAGGCGCAGCAGCGGCTCCTGATGCAGGACAAGTAAATGAAGATGGTACAATAAACGCAGATTTTAAAGAAGCCGAATAATTTAATATAGCTAAGGAATTGATATAATGGCAGATAAAAGAGATTTTTACGAGGTACTGGGTGTTAGTAAAACAGCCAGCGATGACGAAATAAAAAAGGCATACAGACAGATGGCTAAAAAGTATCATCCGGATTTAAATCCGGGTGATTCTGAGGCTGAAAAGAAGTTCAAAGAGGCTAATGAAGCGTATGGTGTATTGTCGGACAGCTCAAAAAAACAGGCATACGACCAGTATGGCCATGCCGGTGTTGACCCTAGCTATGGCGGGGGTGCTGCAGGTGGCGGATATGGTGGATTTAACGGAAATGTTGACTTTGGTGATATTGGCGATATTTTCGGAGATATCTTCGGTGGTTTCGGTGGAGGTAGTCGTTCAAGAAGAACCTCAAACGGACCTACTAAAGGTGAAAATTTAGAAACCAGAATTAATGTTACCTTTGAAGAATCAATTTTTGGTGTTAAAAAGCAGATTAAATATCGCAGAAATGAAAAGTGTTCTGAATGTAATGGTACTGGTGCTCAAAAAGGTACGTCCGCAGAAACTTGTTCTTACTGTAAAGGTAGCGGACAGGTTGCTCGTCAGCAACGCACTATTTTTGGAGTTGTGCAGTCGGCAGCTACTTGCCCTGAATGTGGTGGTAAAGGTAAAGTTATCAAAACACCATGTAAAGCATGTGGCGGTCAAGGCAAGACGAATAAAGATAGAAATCTTGAGGTTAATATTCCGGCAGGTATTGCAAATGGACAAACTATGTCACTTGGTGGACAGGGTAGTGCAGGCAAAAATGGCGGAGAATACGGAGATTTATTTATTCAGATAAACGTAGCAGCTAGCGCATTTTATACAAGACGTGATTTTGATTTGTATTGTGAAATTCCTATTTCATTTACAGATGCCGCACTTGGTGCTACTGTTGATGTGCCAACACCTGAGAAAAAAGTTGAAAAGCTTTCAATCCCAGAGGGAACACTTACAGGAGTTACCTTCAAAGTTAAAGGAAAAGGCGTTCCTAATATAAATGGCAAAGGTCGTGGCGATTTATATATCAAAGTAATTATAGATACGCCAAAGCATCTATCTCAGGCTCAGAAAAAGCTTTTGAAAGAGTTTGAATTAAAATGTAGCGATAAAAACTT
>JAVVYT010000048.1:0-9942 GCA_036650995.1 Clostridia bacterium
CTTGCAAAAGCCGCATCAATTAAGGGGATAGCTAGTAAATCTATCGCTGTAATTGGGGACGGTGCTATAACTGGTGGGCTAGCCTACGAGGGGCTTATAAACGCTGGACGTAGTAAAGAAGAGATAATTGTAATACTAAATGACAATGAAATGTCTATCTCTAAAAATGTTGGAGGAATGGCAAAATATCTTTCAAAAATCAGAAATAATCCTTCATATTTTAAGGCTAAAGATAGAATATTTAATTTTTTAATAAAGATACCTAAAGTAGGGCAAAAGATTATTCGCCATATTATGGCATCGAAAACTGCTCTTAAAGAAATTCTATACCACCAAACTATGTTTGAAAATATGGGATTTACCTATTTAGGACCTGTCGACGGGCATAATATAGAAGAACTATCTAAGCTTTTTCTACGTGCTAAAATTTTAAAAGTACCGGTTTTAATTCATGTAAATACTGTAAAAGGTAAGGGATATAGCTTTGCAGAAAATGCCCCTACCGCTTTTCACGGTCTTGGTAAATTTGAAATTGAAACTGGCGAGGTTATCTCCAAAACTGAAACTAGCTTTACTAAAACTTTTCAAAATGAGCTTTTAAGACTTGCTGATAATAACTCTAAAATATGTGCTGTAACTGCCGCAATGGCGCAGGGAACAGGGCTTTTTGAGTTTGCAAAAAAATATCCTAAAAGGTTTTTTGATGTTGGAATTGCAGAAGGGCATGCTGTTACCTTTTCTGCTGGCTTAGCTAAGGGTGGTATGCTACCAATTTTTGCTGTGTATTCCTCTTTTATGCAAAGAGCTTACGATCAGTTAATTCACGATGTTTCAATTCAAGATATTAAAGTTATCTTCGCAATAGATAGGGCAGGGCTTGTCGGGGAGGACGGAAAAACGCATCAAGGAATATACGATGCCGCTTTTTTAAATACCATTCAAAATATCGAAATTTACTCACCGTCTAACTATGCAGAGCTATCTTTAATGTTAGATAATGCTGTAAACACTGCTACTACTTCAGTTGCAATTAGATATCCACGTGGTGATGAGCATAAAAGTGCAACGAGTATTGCAACGGGTGAGCCTTTTGATATTACAATGAGTGAAGTTCCTAGCAAAACTTTAGTAGTAACGTATGGCAGAATTTTCTATAACGCACTAGATGCTTTAAACGAAATTATCGAGAAAAAACTATATAAAAACGAAGTTACCTCTTTTGATATACTAAAATTAAACAAAATAAAGCCACTAGAATTACCAAACACTGATTTTTTCAAAGGTTATACCACTATTATATTTTTTGAAGAGGGTATTAAAAACGGAGGCATTGCGGAAAGTTTTGGATACTGTATTTCTAATTTAAATGTAAATTATTACATTAAAGCTATCACAAACTCAGTACCGCAAGCAACAGTTGAAAAGCAAATGGAACTTTGTAAGTTAGATACTAAATCAATGATTGAATTTATAAAAGAAAGCACTAAATAATGAGATTAGATATTTTTTTATTTCAAAATTCTTTGGCAAAAAGTAGAGAATTTGCTAAAAGCTTAATAACCACTAATAAAGTTATGGTAAATGGCAAAATGATTACAAAACCTGCTTTTGATATAATAGGTACCGAAAAAATCGAAATTTTAAAGTCGGATAATCCATATGTTAGCCGAGGTGGATTAAAGCTATTAAAAGCATTAGATGTTTTTAAAATAGATGTAACAGATAATACTTGCGTTGACATCGGAGCCTCAACAGGGGGATTTACCGATTGTCTTTTAAAGAAAAATGCAAAGCTTGTGTACGCTATTGATGTTGGTACTTCTCAGTTAGACGAGAGCTTATTATCTGATAAAAGGGTCGTTAATTTAGAAAAAACTAATATAAAAAGCATTAAAAAAGAGGATTTTAAGACGGTGGATTTTATCTGCTGTGATGTGTCTTTCATCTCACTTAGTAAGGTTATTCCTATTATTTCTGATTTGTTAGATGTCGGAAAAAAAGCTGTTATGCTGATAAAACCTCAATTTGAAATGGAAAAGCAACACAAACTAAAAAAAGGTGTCGTAAAGGATATTGAAAGTCATAAAAAAATATTGTATAATATAATAGATGTAGCAGTAGATAATAAATTATCACCTAAAGCACTGGACTATTCGCCAATAAAAGGTGGCAAGGGTAATATTGAATATATTTTTTACTGTGAAAAAAACGGAGCTTCAAATAATATTGACGCTCTTAGCATTATAAAAAACGCAAGAAATAACCTAAAGGAGCTAGAGAAATGAAAAATATTGCAATAGTTGTAAATCCTAAGAAAGACCTAGATTTTATCTGCCTTTCTAAAGTGATTGATACTATAAAACATTTAGATGTTAATATTTATATAGATAAAGCTCTAAGCTTTAAAAATGATAGAGTTATTTTAAGAGATAAAAAAGAGTTATTTAGTGGTTGTGATTTAGTTGTTTCTATTGGTGGGGACGGAACGTTTCTTGAAATATCTGAATATCTAGCTATTAATAACATCCCAATTATTGGCATTAATATGGGGCATATAGGTTACATAACTGAACTTGATACAAGCGATATTGATAAGCTTTGCAATATCATAACCGGCAAATTTATTATCGAAAAAAGAATGATGCTCGATATTTCTATTTATAATGAAAATAATTTAAAAAGTAATTTTTTAGTGTTAAACGATGCTGTAATCTCTCGTGGGCATTTATCAAGAATGATAAACCTATCCCTTATTTGTAACGAAAAAACCATTACTGAATATAGAGCTGATGGACTTATAATTGCAACTCCGACCGGCTCTACTGCCTATTCATTGTCAGCTGGTGGACCTATTATTGACCCTGTTTTAAACACAATAACTGCAACTCCTATCTGCACTCATTCGATATCTGCAAGACCTATTGTATTTTCAAGCGAGTCAGTTTTAAAGGTAAAACTTGATAATAATGAGGAAACTATCTTCTTGACGGGGGACGGTTACAAGAACATTGAGCTATCCTCTAAAGACGTTATAAAGATAAAAAAATCAGAACATTTTTTATCACTTGTTCGGATAAACAAATATAATTTTTACGAACTATTAAATAAAAAGTTAAGCTAAAGGAGCTATAATTTGAAAAAAGACAGACAAAGTATTATCAAAAAAATAATAAAATCCAATGAAATTCAAACGCAAGAAGAGCTTCAAGAATATATGAAAAATGCCGGATTTAACATTACTCAGGCTACAATTTCAAGGGATATAAAGGAACTTAAAATTATTAAGTTGCCGATAAGTCCGACTAAAAGTATCTATGCGTTTAACGATAAAGGACATACAAATAATAGCTCTTTTGATATTGGTGTTATGCTTAAATCGAGTGTAAAAAGTATTGATACCGCCGCTAATTTAGTAGTAGTTAAATGCTATTCGGGAATGGCAAATTCAGCTTGTGCTATAATCGATAATCTAAGCAATCTTCAGATAGTTGGAACGCTAGCTGGTGATGATACGATTTTTCTAGCCACAAAATCCGAAGAAACAGCACATCAAATAGAAGATTTTTTAAATGATTTAATCTAAAGGATAATTTTAAATGCTAAGTACATTACATATTGAAAATATTGCAGTAATTGAAAAAGTAGATATTGAATTTGGAAACGGATTTATTGTATTTACCGGTGAAACAGGTGCCGGTAAATCTATTGTTATAGACTCAATTGAGATGCTACTAGGCTCTAGAACAGCTAAATCTATCATAAGAACAGGCAAGGATAAAGCGTATGTTGCGGCTAGTTTTTCTGATGTTTCAAATACAGTTTCTGATATTTTAAAAAGCCTTGATATAGAAAAAGAGCCTGATGGAATGTTACTTGTAGAACGAACATTATTTATGGACGGACGTAATATCTGTAAAATAAATGGAAAGCAGATAACTATCACCTCGCTTAAAGAGGTAACGACAGAGCTTATAAATATTCATGGTCAAAACGAAAATCAAAAGCTATTAAACCCTTTAAACCACATCGTTTATTTAGATGAATTTGCTAAAAATGAGCCGTACTTAAATGAGTATAAAGAGCATTATATATCGGCAATGGAAATACGTAAAAAGCTTAAAGATTTAATAGAAAAGTCAGCTAATAGCAGTAATAAAACCGAGTTATTAGAGTATTCAATTAATGAAATTACTAATGCTAAACTTCAAAATAACGAGCTTGTAGAGCTTACCGATAAAAAGAAAATTGCCCAAAATACCGAGAAGATAAAAACAACAATAGCTAAAAGTAACAAGCTTTTAAATGGTGGTGACACGCCAATAAACCAAGTTTTGCAGAGTGTTATCTCTTCTTTTTCGGAGCTTGTCGATATAAAAGCCGATTACAAAGATATCTATTCACGATTAATTGATATAAAATACGAAATTCAGGATTTATCTGAAACAATCTCTTCTCTTAAAAACACAGTAGATACTGGTGAGTATAATATCGAGAAGATAGCAATGCGTCTTGAAGTCATCTATAAACTACGTCAAAAATATGGAGATAGTATAGAAGAAATTTTAGCATATAGAGAAAATGCAATAAAAGAGTTAAATGCCATTACAAACTGTGATGATGAAATTTTAGAGCTTGAAAATGAGCTTGAAAAAGAAAAGCTAGTTATCTCAAAAATTGCAGATAAGCTTACAAAATCCCGTGCGAGTGCGGCTAGTTTGCTTGAAAAGCAAATTATAGACGAACTTTCGTTTTTGGATATGCCAAACGTTCTTATAAAAGTTGATATAATAACCGGTAGCAAATTTACCTCAAATGGTAAAGATAAAGTAGAATTTAAAATTTCATCTAATGCCGGAGAAAGCCTAAAACCAATCGCTAAAATCGCCTCAGGAGGAGAAATATCTCGAATTATGCTTGCCCTTAAAAGTGTTCTAAACGATAACACCGGTGTACACACTTTGATTTTCGATGAAATAGATACCGGAGTCAGCGGTAAGACAGCGGAAAAAATCGGGCTTAAACTAGAAGGCTTATCAAAAAATAAGCAGGTTATTTGTATTACACATCTAGCTCAAATAGCTTCTCTTTCATCTTATCATTATTTAATATACAAAAAAGAAATAGATGGAAAAACCTATACTAGTGTAAATAATTTAGATTATGATGAAAAGGTAAAGGAATTATCAAGGATAATAGGTGGTATTAATATTACCGATACAATAATAGATGCGGCTAAAGAAATGCTAAAGAAAAATCATAATTTAGAATAAAGACTGAATAATATTTAAAAATAAAACAACAATATATTTCATAACTAACTTTAATAAAAAAGGAGTATGCTTTATGAAAAAATATATTGCTGTTTTTTTGTGCAGTGCGGTGCTTATTGCAGGCATTTTTTATCTGCAAAATATATTTAATAAAAAAGAGGCAGTTAGCGTTTTAAATCCTATCAGAACAACAATCGAGGATTTTGTTGAAAGCTCTGGTAAAATATCGGCAAAAAATCAAACAAAGGTCTTTTCAAAAGACGGAGTTATAAGTAAGCTTTATTTTAAAGTGGGGGATAAAGTTTCAAAAGGTGATAAGATAGCGGAGGTTATCTATGCTGATAATAGTGAGGAAATATTAGCAAATTACGGAAAATTTGATATGTATACCATTGATGTAGAAAAGATAAAAAGTATTCCCGGTGCAAAAACAGAAACAATTAAGGCTACTAAAAGTGGGTATATAATAGAACAAAAACAGTCGGATGGTAAGGTTATATATAGCAGCACGCCAATTGCCATTATATCTGATTTTAAAGAGCTTGAAATTACAACTAGTGTTAGTGAAAACAAGGTGGATAGGCTAAAAACAGGGCAAAAAGCAATAGTAACAGGGGAGGGGTTTAAAGATAGAATTTATTCTGCGACGATAACAAAAATTGCACCAATTGCAAAGCAAACAGCAATGAGCGGTTATAATGATATAACAGTTGAAGTAACGCTAGATATAATAAATCCTGATGAAAAGCTTCGCCCCGGCAATTCAGTTAATGTTAAAACTTTAATTAAAACCACCGAGAATAGTATGGTAATTCCTTATGAAGCTGTGCGTTTAGATGAGCAAAATAACTCCTTTGTCTATGTTGTAAAAGGAGATACAGTAGAAAAAAGAATAATTACAACGAGTAATGAAACGAGTGTTGGTGTGTCGGTAGTCGATGGGCTTTTAGATACCGATATTATAGTAAATAACGCACCGGACGGACTAGATAGTAAAAGAATTAAGCCTAAAGATACGGTGGTAGAAAAATGATTTTAGATATAATTGAAAGCTCTTTTAGAAATATTTTTCGCAAAAAACTAAGGTCTTGTCTTACAATGCTAGGAATTATAATAGGTGTCACCTCTGTTATTTTAGTGTTTGGAATTGGTATTAGTAGTAAAAACGCTGTCGCAGTTCAGCTAAATAAATTCGGGCTTAATGGACTTATTATAAAAAGCGTTGCAGCTAATGGAAAAGAACTTCCCACTATTTCAGAAGAAAATATAAAGCTAATTAAAAGAAAAGTGAATGATATTTCTTATATTATGCCGATTAAATCAAACTTTGGAAAGATAATGGTAAAGGAGTCAGGACTTGATTGTTTTGTGTGGGGAATTGGTGAAAATGCTAAAGAAGTAATAACTCTTGATACAATTTACGGTAAGCAAATAAATAGTTATGATATAAAAAACGGACTACACTTTTGTATTATTGACGCTAAAACGGCAAAGGATATTTTTAATACAGAAAATGCAGTCGGCAAAGAAATTAGTATTAGCTTAGAAGGTAGCACCTCCACCTACAAAGTAAAAGGCGTTGTTAAAGCTGATAGTAGTATTTTAACTAATGTGGCCGGGGAGTATATTCCGGCATTTATCTATCTACCATACACCTGCTTTAATAGCTCAAATACAGCAATTAACGATATAATAGTTAGCGTTAAAAACCCTGATGATTTAGATATGGTGGGGGATAAGATAGTATCAGTTCTTTCTAATAAAAACAATATAAAAGATGGCTATGTAGCTAATAATATGGTAAAGCAAAAAGAGAAATTAGACGGGATTTTTAATATCATAACCCTCTTAATATCGGCAGTTGCTGCAATCTCACTTTTTGTTAGTGGACTTGGAATTATGACTATTATGTTAGTTGCGGTATCGGAGAGAACACGTGAAATTGGAATTAAAAAATCAATTGGTGCTACCAAAAAAAATATTGTTGTAGAGTTTATCTGCGAATCGCTTTTAATAACGCTTTCAGGCGGAATACTAGGGGTTGTGCTATCGTATATAATATCTGTAATTTCAAAAACCTATTTTGCGTTTGAAATTATAATGACGCCACAAATAATTGTATTGTCCTTGCTTTTTTCTGCTGTAATTGGTATAATATTTAGTGTGTATCCTGCTAAAAAAGCGGCAAGTTTAGATCCTATTATTGCACTTAGATATGAATAAAAAAGAAAAAGATAGCTTTTCTATTTAAAGTATGCACATATTATTGATTTTTCGCATAAAATAAGTTATTACTTTGCGGGAGGTCATATTTTTGGAGGCTACTAAAAATTATAATAAAATCATCTTTAAAGTAAAGTTTAAAAGATGGTGTCTATCCTTTTTATTTGTACTTTTGGCAATTTTACTAAGCTCTTTTGTTATAAATCGGTTTATTTCGCCTGTGGTAAAAAAATCAATTAATGCGCAGGTGAATTACATAGTGACAAAGAGAATAAATGAGGTTATAATAGATACAATAGCAAAAGAAAATATAACCTATGATAAGCTAGTGGTAATAGAGAAAACTTCAAATAATATGATGTCGGGTTTAATTTCTAATATGCCACTTATTAATATTTTAAAATCCCGCTTAGCCATTGATACAAACGAAGCAATAAACGAAATAGGCATTGAAGAGCTATCAATACCGATAGGCAGTCTTTTAGGAAATGAGTTTTTTTCAGCTAGAGGTCCTAATGTGCATTTTAAAATTCTCTATGCCGGTATGACTAATGTTGATATAAATAGTAGTTTTGAAACAGCCGGGATTAACCAAACTAAGCATACTATAAACTCTTTAGTTAATGTGTCAATAGGAATTGTTTTAAAAGGATATAAAAGTAATATAGATATCGAAACTAAAGTGCCAATAGCAGAAACTATTATCATCGGAAACATACCGAATTATTATATAAATGGTAAAGGTCAGCTACCAATACAATCAGCAGAATAAAAAAAAGGAAGAAAAAACATAGTGGAAAATAATATAAAACTAGAGATGGATATGCTATACGAAAAGCTTAAAGAATTAAGCTATAATTACTATACCCTTGATAAATCTGATGTTTCGGACTATGAGTATGATATGCTATCACGTAGATTAGCGGAGCTTGAAAAAAGTTATCCAAATTATAGTAAAGAAAAGTCGCCGACTAAAAATATAGGTAATGTAATTTTATCTGAATTTAAGTCGGTAACTCATAAAGTGCCAATGGAAAGTTTGCAGGACGCTTTTTCTTTTGAGGAGATATTAGATTTTGATAGAAGAATGCAGAGTATTACAAAGTCACCAAACTATGTAGCAGAGCTTAAAATAGACGGTCTTTCGGTATCGCTTGAATACGAAAATGGAATTTTTGTGCGTGGTACTACAAGAGGAAATGGTCTTGTAGGGGAAGATGTTACCGAAAATTTAAAAACGATAAAAGACTTGCCAAAAAAAATTGATAATGCACCGCAAAGCCTTATTGTTCGTGGTGAAGTTTATATGAAAAAAGAGGTTTTAGAAAGGCTTAACAAAGAAAAAATAGCAAATAATGAGCCACCTTTTGCTAATGCGAGAAATGCAGCAGCAGGCTCTTTAAGACAGCTAAATTCTGAAATTGCAAAAAAGAGAGAGCTATCTGTTATTATATTTAATCTTCAATATATAAAAGGCTATGAGGTAAAAAAACATAGTGAAAGCCTTGATTATCTAGCAAACCTTGGGTTTACAGTTAGTCCTTATCACAATGTTTATAATAATTTAGATGCGTTATGGGACGAAATTCTTTCGTTTAGTGATAAAAGAGAGTCTTTTGCGTTTGATATTGACGGTGCTGTAATTAAGATAGATGATTTAAAATTGCGTGAGCAGATAGGAAGCACCTCAAAATTCCCAAAATGGGCAATTGCCTATAAATACCCACCAGAGCAAAAGGAAACAAAGCTTTTAGATATTGTTTTAAAAGTCGGTAGAACTGGCGTTATTACACCAAATGCTGTGCTAGAGCCTGTAAAACTTGCAGGGTCAGTTGTATCTAAAGCGACACTTCATAATAGAGATTTTATCAAAGCACGTCAGATAAAAATCGGAGATATAGTAGTAGTTCAAAAAGCAGGAGATATTATCCCCGAGATTGTAAGGGTAAATATTTCAAAGCGGACAGGACACGAAAAAGAATTTATTATGCCAAACACTTGCCCTTCTTGTGGAGCGTTATTATTTACAGATGATAGCGAGGCGGCAGTACGCTGTACTAATTCAGAGTGCGAGGCGCAAATGCTAAAAAATATTATCCACTTTGCCTCAAAACCCGCAATGAATATTGAGGGACTAGGTGAGGGCGTAGTAGTACAGCTTATAAACGCACTAAATATAAAATCCCCGGCGGATTTATATAACATTACAGCAGAAGAAATTTGTAATATAGACAGGCAAGGAGAAAAGTCAGCTAGTAACCTTATAAACTCAATAAATAAATCAAAAGAAAATGTACTGTATCGTTTGATTTTCGCACTTGGAATTTTAAATGTCGGAGAAAAGACCGCCAAACTTCTAGCTAAGAAGTTTAAAAGTATCGATAATTTAATAACCGCTACCGAAAGTGAGCTAGTTTCCCTTGATGATATTGGAGAGATAACAGCTAAA
>JAVVYT010000049.1:0-6728 GCA_036650995.1 Clostridia bacterium
AAATAAGCCAAAGGTTTTGTTAAACTAAAAGTAAAATAAAACAAAAGGGTTTGTAAAACAAAAAAGTTAAATAAATCAAAGGGTTTTGTTAAACAAAAAGTTAAATAAACTAAAAGTTTTGTAAAATAAAAAGTTAAATAAACTAAAGGGTTTTGTTAAACTATGTGTTTTTGGAAATATTAGATTATGATAAAAACGAAAGTTTTCTTTAGAAAATTAAAAGCAATTTAGAATTATTACAACAAATAAAAAGCTTGATATCTCAAAAAATGATATCAAGCTTTTTTTATTTTTTATACAAAATGTAATTTTTTTGTTTTATAAAGTTTTCCATAGAATAATTGCCTACCTTATAATTCATAATAAGCAAAATAAACTTTTCTGATTTTTATAAAAAGCTTTTATATAAAGAATAGTCCATCTTTTAATTTCAGTATACAAATTAAAACATCACTATTTTTTATTTACTATGCATGGTATATAAAATATAGGATAATTTAATGAGGTTTTCAACATACAGCAATTAAAAATCTTGAGGTTATCTAACTTGGTTAAAATAATTATTCTATAAAAGATTTTAGCTTTTCAAGTTCGTTTATTATATTATTATAATGTTCATTTACCTTTTCTAAATCATTATGTCTTAGCTCTTCAACCAACTCACAGATGATTTTATACAGCGGAGTTATCCCCATATTACCGGTAATTCCTTTTAAAGAATGGGCAAATTCAAAGGCCCTAGTAAAATCTTTTGTAGCTATCGCCTCACCTAAGCCATTAAAAGCCTCATCATTTACAAAAGTATCATAGCAAGTTTCATAAAGCGTTGTATCATTTAAAAACCTTGACATAGCACCGTTTATATCCGCACCATATTCTGTTAATTTTAAAATGAGATTACTCATATTATAACTTCCCTTCATTAAATAAAAACTGATTTATTGTTTGATAGAAAACTTCGGTATCCACCGGCTTTGCAAGATGTGAATTCATCCCTGCCTCTTTTGATTTTACAACATCTTCATCAAACGCATTAGCAGACATCGCAATTATCGGTACGTTTTCACCATAATCACTGCCTAAATTTCTTATCGCCTTAGCCGCTTTTAAACCGTCCATAACCGGCATTCTTATATCCATTAAAATAATATCATAGGTATATTCCGGGGAATTTGCAAAGATATCAAGACCGATTTTACCATTTACAGCAACGTCAACAATAGCATTTTTAAATTCCAGTAGTTTTTTAGCTACCATAATATTAAGCTGATGATCCTCTATTAATAACACTCTTTTACCTTTGAAATCATACTCTTTAGAGCTAATAATTTCGCAGTTATCGCTACTCTCATTACTTTTTTCTGCTGATATTTCAAAAGGTAGTTCCACTGTAAAACTAGTGCCTTTTCCGAGTTCGCTCTTAACCGATATATCCCCACCCATTAGCTGTGCTAGGTTTTTAGATATTGCAAGTCCTAAACCACTTCCGCCATAACTAGAGGTAGAGCCTGTATGTTCTTGTGCAAAAGGCTCAAATAAATCTGATAGAAATTCTTTGCTAATGCCAATTCCTGTATCGCTTATTTCAAAACTCATTACAACCCTTTTGTCATTTGATTTCACCTGCGAAATATTAAGTTTTACTGTTCCGCCTTTTGGTGTAAATTTAACTGCGTTTGAAAGGATATTAATTAAAATCTGCTGAAGTCTTATCTTGTCACCAACGTATGAATTATTATGGCATTTAAACTCTGAAACAATGTAATTTACCCCTTTTTCATCTGCCTGAGCTAAGATAATAGTGCCAACTGCATCTAGCACCTGCTTGCACACAATCTGCTCTTTTTTAAGGGTGATTTTACCACTTTCAATGCGTGACATATCGAGAATATCATTAATAAGTAATAACAAATATTGCGAGGCATAGAGTGATTTTTCAATGCTTTCAGTTGCCGCTTTTTTATCGTCTAGACTTTCAAGTGCTATCTGCGACATACCGATAATTGCGTTCATTGGTGTTCTGATTTCATGGCTTATCCTTGATAAAAATTCAGATTTTGCTGCGTTTGCTTTATCAGCAACTTTTGCCGCCTGCATAAGCTCTTTATTTTTCTTCTCCTGCTCTGCTACCGCCTGCGTAATATCTACTCGTGTCATAAGTATGCTACCGCTCGATTTGTCAATGTAGCAAAATCTAAGCTGTTTTTGCACTATCTCTCCGCTTTTTGTAGGTACACTGTAAAAGACGTTGTAGCTCTCGCTTTTCTCTAATGCGTCTACTATAATGCTTCTTGAAATTTCTGAAACGACTCTTTCAACATCTACTTTACAGATGAATTTTCTGATGTATTCTTTTGTCTGCTCTTCCCAGTCTAAACTTTCATAGGCATAAATATTGCCCTTATTTTTATCGCTATACCTTATAGCAGTATTATTTTTAACGTCAATTACAACCAAAAAGTCATAATCTATTTTCACAATGGCGTTCATAATATTATGCATAGTGCGTTCATTTGTTGCATCAGTAGAGTATAAAAAAGCTACTATCTGATTGTTCTCTCTTTTCATCATATGCACAGTTAGTATAGTCCAGTATCTGCGGTTTTCTATTTCTCGTACAAGCTCCATTGATACAGTAGTTTCACCGACTGCAAAGCTATAAAGTAGTGATTTAGTATTAAAAATACGACTGCATTTTTCCCGCATTTTAACATCTGAAATTTCATTATAAATAGTATCAAAATAATCTTGTGCTGTCTTTGACATCTGCATTTTATTTGTTAACTCTTCAAAGCTACTTTTAAAATCAGTAACTAAATTTAAAGTTAAATTTAAGTTAATTGACGCCATTGTGGCTTTTTGCATAGCCTCCCTATATGACTGCTCATCTAGGTAACGTTTTTCCGCTTCCTTTTCTTTTGTTACATCGTGACCCACACAATAGGCTTTTAACGGCTTTTTGTTATCGCCGAAGATGTTGGTGTACACTACCCTCTCGCACCAAAAGTCCTCAGTTTTATTGTTGCGAATCCAAAGATCGCACGTTTCTTCTTTTGAGCCTTGCTTTAGTTTTTTTATCATATTGAAAAAGCTATCAACACAGTCTGCTCTTATATGACTTTCTTCTACTACTGTTGCTAAATAGTTAGGGATTATTAAATTCTTACTATTGACTTTAGGTGATACTGAAAAAATAGTCATACTATCTTCTTTGTAGTCATATTCCCAAATATTGATATTAGACGCTTTTACAGCGGCAGCATAGCGAAACTCACTTTCAAAAAGCTCCTGCTCTGCTTTTTTCTGATCTGTAATATCGGTATAGTAAGCAAAGATAATTTCCTCGCCATCTTCACCAAAAGTATGCCTTGAGTTTTGAGTGGTCCAGATGTAACTACCGTCTTTTTTCATAATACGATAATTAATCTCAAATGGCTCTAAATTACCCATTCTAACACTTGATTTTTCTCTTAACTCTGAAACATCATTTGGGTGAACAAAATTCCATGCAGAGTAGTCAAACCTCTCTAGAAATTCATTCTCACTTTCAAACTCTAATTTTTTTAAAAGCATTTCATTTATAAACAAAATCTCTAGCTTTTTATTTGCTTTTACAATTAAAGCTCCTATTGGCAAGGATAAAGTTTCTAAATCTCTTTTCATTTCATAAAGCTTTTTCATTATTTTTCTTCCCCTCTATACAAAAAGTTTTGCATAGTCTGGTATAAAATTGCTGGCTCTATTGGCTTTGCTAAATGCGCATCCATACCGGCTGTTTTGGTTTTTTCTATGTCTTCATCAAACGCATTTGCTGTCATTGCAATTATTGGTATTGTTTTTGCATCTGATTTTCGCATCTGACGAATTGACTTTGTCGCTGTAATTCCGTCCATTATCGGCATTCTTATATCCATTAAAATGGCATCATAATAGCCATCAGGTTTTTGTGCAAACGTTTCAATTGCTAAAAGTCCGTTTTCTGCTACCTCTACTTCAAGATGTTTTGCGTTTAATAGATTTTTTGCAACCTCTATATTTAAAATATGGTCCTCTACTAAAAGCACTTTTTTACCGCTAAAATCATAATCTTTCTTTTCATCGGCTTTATCTATGCTCTTTTTACCACTGTATATCTTTTCAAATGCTGAGGATAACGAGGATTTAAACAAAGGCTTTGAGAGTAGCATATTAACTCCTGCTTTTTTCGCCTCTGCCTCAATTACTACCCAGTCATATGCGGTCATAATAATTATAGTGACATCATCACCAACTATTTTTCTAATCTCTTTTGTGGTTTCAATTCCGTCCATATCCGGCATCTTCCAGTCGACTAAAATAACATCGTAAAACTCGTTTTTATTGAATTTCTCAAAAACAATTTCAACCGCTTTAGACCCTGAAACAACGTAATCTGCCTTTATATGAATATCGGTTAAAATCTGCTTTGTATGCTCACAAATTATAACATCATCATCAACTATTAATGCGTGTAGCTTTTCAAATGGGACTACTGATTTTAATTTTGCAGTATGTGTTTGCTCTGACACACCTAGCTTTATAGCCACTACAAACTCAGTTCCGACTCCCTCTATGCTATTTACACTAATAGTGCCACCCATTAAATCGACAAGGTTTTTACAGATTGCAAGCCCTAGTCCAGTGCCACTATATGGTGTTGTAGTGCCGGTAACTTCCTGCTCAAATGGCTCAAATAGTTTTGATAAGAACGCCTCTGAAATGCCAATTCCGGTATCATTTATTGTAAACTTCATAAGCGCTTCATTTTGAGTTAATTTCTCTTGATGCACCATAAACTGCACCTTGCCACCACTTTTAGTAAACTTTATTGCGTTTGAAATAATATTAATTAAAACCTGCTGAAGTTTCATAGCATCGCCAATATAAGTTTCCTCTGTAAAGCTTGTCATAATTGACTCATACTCGATATTCTTTTCTAACGCTAGCTGATGACAGATACTATTTATTCCATTTATAAACTCCTCAAAAGGGATTTTATCGTTTCTAATTAAAACCTTGCCACTTTCAATTCGTGACATATCCAAAATATCGTTTATAAGCGACAGCAAAAATCTTGCCGAAAGACCTACTTTTGAAAGATAAGACGACACCTTATAAGGGTCATTAATACAGCCAGCCGCTAGTGTTGACATACCGATTATAGTATTCATAGGTGTTCTGATTTCGTGGCTCATACGAGATAGAAATTCTGATTTAGCGGTATTTGCCTGCTGAGCTGCTACTAGTGCCACTTTAAGTGTTTCATTTTTTCTTTGCTCTTCGTTATAAATATTTGTAATATCATTGCGTGTTAAAATTATTTTAGTACGTCTTTCATCAAGGTATGAAAACTGAAGTTTTTTACGAGAAAGACTACCATTTTCCTCATACATTCTAGCAATGGTGGTATAGATTTCCTTATCTTTAAGGTTTTCTAATATATTTTCAATAGACATATCCTTTATATGCTTTTCTACATCTTCTTTTATTATATATCTTTTAGCAAAATTAGTTACCTCTTGTTTATAACTTGTATTTTTTTCTGTTGGGATAGGTGTATCTGAACTTTCATTTCCGTATATAGTGTAGCTGTCTGACTTTATATCAATTAGTGCAAGATAGTCATAATCGATTTTAACAACTGCGTCAACTAAGGCACGGAACATTTTTTTTTGGTCAATATCGGTTGCGTAAATATACGCTTCAACGTCATTTGTTTTTGGATTTAAAAACATATCAAGTTCAATTCTTATCCAGATGAGATGACCTTTTTCAAATTCTACAAACGATTCTTTTGTAACTACTGTTTTCCCTGCATGATATATTTTTAATAGATTTTCTCTATTAAATACTTTTTTATATTCTTCGAGTTCTTCTTTATCCTGATGTGTTGCGTACTCTAATTCAAAAAAGCTATCAACTGTTCCGTCCCCTTGAAAGGTTTTTATAACAACATTTTCAGTTATCCCGTCTTCACAGGTGTTTTTGGTTAAGTTCATTTTAAATGAGCCCATTACGTCTTTATTATGTACTTTTCGCCACTCAACCTCTTCTTCGTATCTTTTTTCAAGACGCATTCTCTCTGTTATATCCCTAGCAGTTCCTATTGCTTTTATCGGATTTTTATCTTCATCATAAATAGTAGTGTATGAAATTTCGTACCAAAGCCAAGCATTATAGCTATCACTCCACCAACGTGTAACGCTTTTAACCGACTGCTCCCCTTTATACACTCTATCAAACATCTCTATGTATTGCTTAGAGTCCTCAAGGTTTAAAGGACTTTGTTCATTCTTTAAAAACACTTCAGGAACGTTACGTATAGTGCTAACATTATCTAGCTTATCAATAGACGAAACATTATTTAAGCCAAAAATTGTTTTAGTTTTAATATCTAGCGTCCACACAGTAACGTCGCACTGCTTTGCTGCTAAAATATAGGTGTCATTTAAAGCTTTTAATTGATTTTCTATTTCATTGTTTTCCATCGTCTTTTTTCTCCTTAAAATACTCATCGATATTGTTTATAACAGTTGAATCGACAGCAACTTCCCAATGAACATTCAATCCATTTTGGATAATATTTCTACCACGTAGCAAGAAAATCTTATCGGTGTTTGGAATTTTAAATAGTCTATTATACACTTCACCATTTTTCATTTTACCCATTGAGCAAAACGAGCATGGTGCGTCTTTATGAAGTAATGCCT
>JAVVYT010000049.1:6738-9225 GCA_036650995.1 Clostridia bacterium
CCTTTAAAATCGTTAATTGACAGATTAAAGAGTTTACAGATGTTTTCGTTCGCATAAATTAGCTCATAGGTATCCATATCACATGCATAAATACAATCATCAATTGCGTTTAATACACTCTCTGCATCATTTATCCATTTAGCAAAAAATCCGCCTGTTGGTCCCTCTCCATACACTGAAACGGTATTTCTACCATGACATTTTGCACTATAAAGAGCCTTGTCTGCATTTTTATATAAAATTTCAAAAGTTCTTTCCTCATCAGTTGTAATCGCAATACCAATGGAGCTTGTAATCTCCATATTAAGACCCTTTATTTTTATCTCGCTCATACTTTGGCAAACTGAATGTGCCTTATCTTTTAATAAACTTATACTTGGAATATTCTCGATAAAAATTGCAAACTCATCGCCACCCATACGAGCCACGATATCTTCTTTTCTAAAAATTAATCGTAGCTGATTTGCAACTGCAACAATTACCTTGTCACCACAATCATGACCACAACTATCGTTAATTTTTTTAAAGCTATCAATATCAAGCATTAGCATAGCATCGCAAGTTTTGCTATTTTCTAGCTTATCTATTATCATTTTTTCTGCACTTATTCTATTTACAAGTCCCGTCATAAGGTCGGTTTTAACCTGCAAAGACATACTATTAAATTCTTTTACCATTCCCTTAAAACGTATATTTGATTCTAGCACGTTATTCACTCTGCGTTTTACAACTTCAGGGATAAATGGTTTTACTAAATAATCATTAGCACCAAGCGAGAAGGTAGATATTTGTTGCTCTGTACTATCATCAGCTGTAATCATAATAACCGGTATACCGTCATAATCTGGTATTGTTTTCTTATACTTTAAAAACTCTTTACCATCCATTATAGGCATTGTAATATCGAGTAAAATAAGGTCAATTATATTTTTATTTTCCTCTAAAACAATGCTCGCTTCTTTTCCATTTTCCGCTTCTAGAAATTGAAAATTTTCATTTAAAATATTTTTAAGAATAATTCTATTAATAGAAGAGTCGTCTACAATTAAAGCAGTATGCGTTTCGTTAGTACCTGTAATCCACGATTCTCTATACTTTTGAAGTTCGATATCTAGCTCTTTTCGCATAGTAATATCAGTAAGCTCACCTATTATAATATTTTTATTTCCAACCACCGAAAAGTAGGTAAGATTTGTATTAATCCAGATAGCATCACCATTTAACTTGTGACGCATATACTCACATTTTGCGGTGTCTTTTGTTTTAACACAAGTTTTGAATGTGCTAAGTAATGATTGTCTATAATCTTCATCGATAAGCTCTAGCATATTAGGGGATTTACAGAGCATATCATTATGCCCAAAGATAGTATAGTACGCCTCGTTTACTCTAATTATTTCAATTTTATCATCGACAAACTCATAGATTGCGGCAACCTTTAAAGAACTATTAAACAGCTCACGAATTTCCTCGTTTGCCGAAAATAAATCATCATAGTGATAATCATCACGTTTATTTTCTGAATACCTATCCATTTTAAGGGATTCACTAGAACAGATTTTTTCATACTCCGCTATCGGCATTGGTTTTGCAAAATAATAGCCTTGAACATAGTCACAACCGACACTTCTCAAAAAATCAACCTGCTCCATTGTTTCTGCGCCCTCTGCTATAACAGGTATATTTAGCCATTTTGACATACGTATTACAGATGCAATAATATTTTCACCACGTCCCGGTAAATCTGTGGCAGATAAAAATTGCATATCAATCTTTAAAACATCTATTTCTATATCTTTAAGCAAGCTAAGCGACGAATAACCGCTCCCAAAATCGTCCATCATAACGGTAAAACCATTTTCTTTAAGCTTGTTTATCGTTTTTATCATAGCGACAGGGTTATCGGTATACGCACTTTCGGTAAGCTCTAAGTACAAATATTTAGGCTCGATATTATATTTATGGACAAGGTCTAACAGTGTTTTAACTAAATTTGGGTTATAGATATTAACACGAGATACATTAACTGAAATATGATGTGGATTTATTCCCATCTTTATCCAGTTATTAAGACATTTGCAAGCTTGTTCCCAAACATAATAATCAAGCTTTGTTATAAAACCATTTCTCTCAAAAATCGGGATAAAAGTCCCCGGTGAAATAATCCCTTTAGTTGGGTGAATCCAGCGAACAAGCGCCTCCGCCCCAAAAAGAAGATTAGTATGTATATTATATTGCGGTTGCAGATAGATTACAAACTGACCACTAGCTAGGGCAAAATTCATTTCATTAGTAATTTCCTGAACTGCCGATATGGTGGCACTCATATTTTCATTATAATAAGCGAAGAAATCGACATAATTACCTTTGCATTTTTTAGCCGCTAAAGTTGCTCTATTATACATTTCCTCGATTGTCAAATTGTTATCTTGTGCCACGTAAATACCAATAGATGGCACTATATCGTAGTTGGTGTTATATTTAGCA
>JAVVYT010000050.1:0-9144 GCA_036650995.1 Clostridia bacterium
TATAGTGCTATTTAAGTATTTTTAGAATTTTACTTTGCAAGGTTTTTAGTGTTTTCAAAAAACTGTACTTTACCTAACAATTAGGTATAGTGCTATTTAAGTATTTTTAGAATTTCGTTTGCTATAATACTATGGCCTAAATTTGTTGGGTGAACGCCATCGTGTGCCATATCGTCAAGCGGAATTGTTTTTGCACTTTCGTCAAACGCCTTTTGAAGCTCAATCATATCAGCGCCAAACTCTTTGCCCCATAAAAGTTCCTTCTCGATATAGCCCTCAAGGACCTTATGAAATGGTATCTTCTCAGGCATTGTATCTATTAAAAATGGTGTCATCATTATAAGCTTTGCGTTTGGAATTTCAGCTTTAAGCCTTCTAAAAATTTCTTTCATATGAGGCTCAAACGGACGTAAAAGTGGAGGATACTGCTCTGGAACATAATGCTCCCACGCATCATTTACACCGATTAAAAGCACTATTATATCAGGATTTAGCTTGATACAGTCGCTTGTTAATCTATCGTAAATAAGATAGCTTCTGTCGCTTGCTATTCCTTTATAAAAAAACTCAAGACCTTTATGGCTTTTTTCTAAATTTTCTGCAACTACTAATGGATAGGTAATTTCGCCACCTATGGAATTTGCCATTGATTTATTAAATGCTACATCTGTAATGCTGTCCCCTAAAAATAAAATCTTGTCATTATCTTTTACGTTAATCATTTTTCTGTCCTCATTTTAAATATTTTTATAAATTTTCCTTGTATTCTCGTTATTTTACCTCTAATAAAAATGTTTGTCAAGGACTATTTTACAACTTTTTATAATATTTGCAAAAGGCGAATTTAGGTATATTTTATCCTGCTTTTTAGTTTATATTTTAACGATATTGCTAATTAAAAATAGAGATGTTTCCTGAATTTACAGTACGTTTTATTTTGTCATATAGTAGCTTATTTTCTTTATTTTCTAAATTCTTATCGCTCTTAATAATCTCGTTTGCAACTGTTTTAACCTCTTCTAAAATCTCGCTATCTACCATTAAATCAGCTATTTTCAGCTCTAGCTCACCATGCTGACGATTTCCGAAAAAATCCCCCGCCCCTCTTAGCATAAGGTCTTTATTGCTTATTTCAAATCCGTCATTACTATTTTTTAAAATTTTAAGACGACTTATTGTTTTTTCACTAGTAGAGTTTGAGAGCAAAAAGCAAAAAGCCTCGACATTTCCACGCCCTACCCGTCCTCTTAACTGGTGTAGCTGTGATAGCCCAAACCTTTCGGCATTTTCAATTACCATTATATTAGCGTTTGGAACGTCCACTCCAACCTCTATAACAGTAGTCGCTACTAGCACTTTTGTTTCCCCGTTTACAAACTTCTGCATTGCCTCTTCTTTTTTCTTAGAATTCATTTTACCGTGGATAAAGTCCACTGTTATTGTCTTAAAGTACTTTTCTTGTAACTCTTTAAAAAGATTTTCTACTGATTTTAGCTCGTTTTCATCGTCTTTTTCGACTAGCGGACAGACTACAAAACTCTGAACATTGCTTTTTGCCATCTTTACAACGTAGTTATAAAGCCTATCTCTTTTAGTATCGTTCATTAAAAACGTCTTTACAGGAATTCTGCCTTTTGGCATTTCGTTTACAATAGATACATCTAAATCGCCATAGATGAAAAGTGCTAATGTTCTTGGAATTGGTGTTGCGGACATTACCATAATATGCGGATTTTCCGCTTTACAAGCTAGCTTTGCCCTTTGATTTACGCCAAATCTATGCTGTTCATCAGTGATTATAAGTGCTAGATTTTTAAACTGTAAATACTCCTCAATTACTGCGTGAGTGCCGATTAAAATATCAATTTCGCCCTCTATAAGTTTTTTTGCTATCTCTTCTTTTTTCTTTTTAGTGGTGCTACCGGTAACTAAGCATACCTTGGCAGAGAGCTTTGTTAAAAGCCCTGAGAGGGTGTTATAATGCTGTGTTGCGAGTATTTCTGTTGGTGCCATAAGACAGCTTTGCATATTATTTTTATACGTTAAATATAGCATAGCCGCCGCTATCATTGTTTTTCCGGAGCCTACATCGCCCTGAACGAGTCTTGACATAGGTGATTGTTTTTGCATATCACAAACGCAGTCCTCTATCGCCTTTTTTTGTGCTAAGGTAAGCTCAAAAGGCAACGCTTTTATAAAATCTGATAAGTCTACATTCTTTAAAACAAAGGCAGTCTTGCCACGATTACGACCTTTAAGTGCAAACAGTGACAACGATAATTTTAGTAGTTCATCAAAGACAAGGCGTTTTTTTGCAATTTCAGCGGTTTTTAAGCTATCGGGAAAATGGATATCGTAAATTGCTTTTTTGATTGGAATTAACGAATATTTTTTTATAATATCGGTATTTAGATATTCTTTTATATCAGAATTTTCAAGGCTATCTAGTGCTGTTTTTATAAGCTTTGAGAGCATTTTATCTGAAATATGCGCGCATTTATCATAGATACTTTTAATCCTACCGCCACCGCTTGTTATATCAATATCCTCAATTTCCGGTGAGGACATCTCTTTATTTAAAAAATTATACGACACCTTGCCATAAAAAATATACTCATCAAACTCTTTAAGTGCCATTGCGGTATATTTTTGGTTAAAGAGAGTAACATTTATAACTCCTGTATCGTCCGCTATTTTAAATTTAAATAACGTCATTTTTCCGCTTATCATACTTTTAGTTACAGGCGTTACAATTTTAGCTTTTACAGTATAGTAATCTAAAGTATTGCACTCCTCAATTGGCGTTAGCTGTGATTTATCTAGGTATCTACGTGGATAATGCTCTAATAAATCAGAAATGCAAAAAATGCCAAGCTTATTTAAAAGCTCAGCTCTTTTTTCCCCAACGCCCTTGAGATATTTTATCTCCTGATTTAAGTCCACAATAAAAACCTCGTATGATGTTTTTTTAAAATTTATCTCTAAAAGCTAAGCTACGGCTTATTTACAAGCTTTTTTAGCTTTAGATAAAGTTTGCCTTATAAATTTAATATTTTAAAGGCAAAAACTCATTATGTATTTTTATATATCTCTTGATTTTGAGTAGAAGAATAATGCAACCGTTCCAGGACCTGAATGTGCGCCGATAACTGGACCTATTGTATTTATCATTGAAAATTTAACGTCGTTATTTGCTAGCACCTTATCTAAAACGTATTTTGCATCTTCATAACAACCGCCATGGCTTGCAAAAACTACCTGCTCACGGGATTTATCAGCATACTTATTATACTTTTCAACTAAAGCATCTAGTGCCTGACGACGTCCACGTACTTTATCTCTTGGTATTAATTTGCCTGCATCATCTACATTTAAAACTGGTTTTATATTTAGCATTGTGCCAAAAACTGCGGCAAGTTTTGAAACTCTTCCGCCTCTATATAGATGATTTAAGTCATCAACTGTAAACCAGTGACTGATACATAATGCCTGTTTTTGAGCAAAATCAGCTGTTTCTTCGATTGTGTGCCCTGCTTTTTTATACTCATTTACAGTATATAAAAATAGTCCCTCGCCCATTGATGCGGAAACTGAATCCACTATAAACACCTTTTGTTTTGGAAATTTTTCTTCTAAGATTGTCTTTGCAATTGTTGCACTTTGAAAACTTCCGCTAAGTCCTGAAGATAACCCAAAGTATAATAAATCCTTACCGTCTGCCATTAGTGAAGAAAACCACTCGCAAAATCTATCAACATTTATCTGCGTTGTTGTAGGCAATATGCCATTTTTCATATCTTCATAGAATTTATTGTAATCCTCAATTTCGCTAGCAAACATTGCTTTACCATCTAAGATAATTTCCATTTCAATTTGTGAAACGCCAAGTTCTTTAGCATACTCTGCTGAAAACTCCGTATTGCTGTCTGTTGCTAAAATAAAATCTTTCATTTTTTTAAATTCCTTTCACTTTGTATATTAAAGCTTTGAGATTTTCGGACCCTCTTTAGTGTCCTCAACTGCATAGCCTTTTTCTTTTAATAAATCCCTTATCTCATCTGAGGTTTTAAAGTCCTTGTTTTTCCTTGCCTCAACCCTTTTTTTTACAAGCTCTTGTATTTCCTCGGGGATATCCTGCGACTTTTGACTATATATAAGACCTAAGATGTTAGATAGTTTCATATATCTTTCTTTTAGTGCCTCTAACGTTTGCTTTGAATGAGGCGTTTCTAAAAAGATATTGGCTTTTCTTGTAAACTCGAAAATTTCTGAAATGGCGTTCGCTGTATTTAAATCGTCGTCCATTGCTATTTCAAAATTCTTTTCAAAAACATCAAACTGCTCTAAACTTTCGACTTTATCTGATTTAGCATTAGAAATTGCAAAGTCTAAATTTTGGATAAACACTAAAATTCTATTAAGTGCAGCCTTTGCACCGTCCATACTATCACTTGTAAAGTTTATGGGACTTCTATAATGTGCTGATAATATGAAAAATCTGATAACCTCACCGCCATACTGGTTTGCGATATCACGAATGGTGAAGAAATTATTTTTTGATTTACTCATCTTTTGGTTATCGATATTTATAAACCCATTATGCACGAAAAACCTTGCAAAATCACAGCCATTTGAACATTCCGACTGAGCAATTTCGTTCTCGTGATGAGGGAAGATAAGATCTTTTCCGCCACCGTGGATATCAATAGTATCCCCTAAATGACGTTTTGCCATAGCACTACATTCAATATGCCAACCGGGACGACCCTCGCCAAATGGGCTTTCCCAAAATGGCTCTCCCTCTTTTTTAGCTTTCCATAACGCAAAGTCTAAGGGGGCTTCCTTATCGGTGTTAATTTCTATTCTAGCTCCTGATTCTAAATCCTCAATAGGCTGTTTTGAAAGTTTGCCATACTCGTTAAACTTATGGGTACGAAAATAAACATTACCATTATTAACATACGCAAAGCCTTTATCCACAAGGGTTTTAATCATCTCTATAATCTCATTTATATGCTCGGTAGCTTTTGGTGCAACATCAGGTGGTGCTACATTTAAAGATGCCACATCAATATTATATTCACCGATATATTTATCCGCAATAGCTTTAACAGTAGTATTTTCAAGCTTTGCTCTATTTATCATTTTATCGTCAATATCAGTAAAATTCTGAACGTATTTCACTTTATTTCCCTTATAAATCAAATATCTTCTTAGAGTATCAAATACAATAAGCTGACGAGCGTTGCCGATATGAAGAAGGTTATATACAGTAGGTCCACAGGCATAAATTTTTACTGTGTCTTTTACCACAAGCTCCTCTTTTTGGTTTGTAAGTGAATTGTATAACTTCATACTATTTTAAATTCCTTTCAATGAAATTCCTTTATATTCTACCCTTTATCTCCTAATTTTTCAAGCTTTTTTTCTAAAATTTCTATTTTACATAAAAGTTTGCAGAATTCTTGTGAAACAGGATCAGGAAAATGAACTTGATCTAGGTCTTGACAAGGAATTTTCTTGCCATCTTTCATAACTATTCTAGCAGGCACGCCTACCGCTGTTGAATTTGGTGGAACTTCGCTAAGCACTACTGCGTTTGCCGCAATTTTCGCATTTTCCCCAACAGTAAAAGGTCCTAAAATTTTAGCACCGGCGCCAATCATAACGTTATTTCCTATTGTTGGGTGACGTTTGCCCTCGTCTTTGCCTGTTCCTCCTAATGTTGCTCCTTGATAGATAGTAACATTTTCACCAATAATAGTAGTTTCGCCAATTACAACTCCCATACCATGGTCGATAAAAAGTTTTCTGCCTATCTCGGCTGCGGGGTGAATTTCTATTCCTGTTTTTTTTCTTGAGTGCTGTGAAATCATCCTTGCGATATAATGATAACCGTGCTTTTCAAAAAAATGTGCTATTCTATAAGTGGAAACTGCTTTATATCCAGAATAAAGAAAAAAGACAGTAAAAAATCCTCTTGCTGCTGGATCACGTTCCCTTATTGATTTAATCTCTTCTCTTGTTTTTCTAAACAACATAAAAGTGTCTTTCCCCTTTTTTAATTATTTTACTTTGCTCTTTCTTTGCTTATTTATAATCTGAAAGAATTTAATGAAATATGGTATTGCTGAGAGTGCTGTAACTACTGATGCTACTATAATTGCCGCTTGTCCTACTAATGGGAAGTGAACAAACTCGAAAACAAAGTAAATTATAAGTGCTAGCGTTTGAGTGACTGTTTTTATTTTGCCCCATATCATAGCACCAACTACCTCGTAACGTTTTGCACAGTAGGATCTTAGCATTGTAACCACAACTTCACGAATGATTATAACAAGCACAGGGATTAGCATAATTTTTTGAACATCAGGATTGTAATCTAAAAAGTAAAAAGCTAAAATAGTGCCAATAATTAATATCTTATCTGCAAGAGGATCTAGAGATTTGCCTTTTTCAGATACTACGCCATATTTTCTGGCAAAATGCCCGTCTAGTGCGTCTGTTATCATAGCTAGTATGAAGATAATGCCTGCAATAACTATCGAAAAGGAGTTTGCCGAATCAAAAAAGTTATACAGCATATCTCCAAAGGCTGTTTCCGATAACTGCTTAAATGGGAATATTCTACATATGTAATCGGTATAAAGCAGAATAAACATTATAAAAGGGACTGCTGCCATACGAATATAACATAAAGTATTTGGAAGGTTTTTCTTATTCATTATTAATAGGTCATTCCTTTCATCAATAAAAAGTTTGTTTTTGTCTTATTAAATCACTCTTTACACTGTTTCTTTTAAGCTTTTAAATCTACTATTTAAAGGGTTTCTTGGTTTTTAAATCTACTATTTAAACTATCTTGTTTTTTCTTTTAAATCTAATCTTTTAAGTTTTTCTTTTAGTTTTAAAGCTACGTTAAAACGATTTTTTAAGTTTTTAAAACTACTGCATAAGCTGTTTTTTCTTTTAAAGCTAATCTTTATACGGTTTCTTTTAGTTTACCATATAAATCATAATTATCATAATCGTCTATCGTTACTAAAACAAAATCGCCTAAGTTAGGTGGGTTTTTCGCTGTAAAAAATACTTTGCCATCTATCTCGGGGGCGTCCATATAACTTCTTCCAAAATAGCTCTTTATATATTTGTCATAACCCTCAACTAAAACTGTTAAGGTTTGCCCTTTTCTTTTGCAAAGATTATCTATACTTATTGTTTCGGCTAAATCCATAACCGCTTCATATCTTCTTTGCTTTGTGTCATCGTCAATTTGATTTGGCATTGTAGCTGCCTTTGTGTTCTCTTCAGGTGAGAAGGTGAAAGCTCCGATTTTTTCGATATTTGCCTTTTTCAAAAACTCGTATAGAATTTCAAAATCATTTTCCGTTTCGCCCGGGAAACCTACCATTATAGTAGTTCTTAAAACAACGTTTGGAATGGTATCTCTGATTTTTTGGATAGTCGCTAAAAGCGTTTTTTCATTTCCCATTCGGTTCATATCTTTAAGGATTTTACCGCTTGCGTGCTGAATGGGCATTTCTATATAGTTTATTATATTATCATTTTTTGCTATAACATAAAGTAGCTCATCTGTCACTCTATCAGGATATAAATACATAACCCTTATCCATACAAATTCACGAATTTCTGCTAGCTTTTGGAGTAGCTCTGGAAGTGCTTTTTTATTATAAATATCCTCGCCATATCTTGTAGTATCCTGCGCTATAACGATAAGCTCACGAACACCGATACTGGCTAAATGCTTTGCCTCTGCTACTATACTCTCTATTGTTCTACTTCTAAATTTGCCTCTTATAAGTGGGATAGCACAGTAGCTACAACAGTTGTCACAGCCTTCGCTTATTTTAATGTACGCAGTTGGTAGCTGAGTTGTGATTATTCTATCTCCCTCTATTATATGCGCTTCCTTTGCGGCAAATTCACAATATTTAGTTTTATTATACGCAGCTTTTACAGCGGTTACAATGCTTTTATAACTTCCTGTTCCTAAAAAACAATCGACTTCTGGGAACTGCTCCTCTATTTCCTCTTTATATCTTTCGGATAAACAGCCACAAACGACAATTCCGCCTACTCTGCCCTCGTTTTTAAGTGCTATTACCTCAACTATATTCTCAATCGCCTCAACTTTTGCTGATTCGATAAATCCACAGGTATTAATAACTACTACATCTGCATCACAGTACTCATCTAAAAGCTCGCAATCGTTTTGCTTTAATAACGCTAGCATTAGCTCACTGTCTATTTGATTTTTTGCACACCCTAAGTGAATAAATCCAATTTTAATCAAGCCTTGGCAACCCCTTTTTTTAATATCGTTTGTAATTTGTTTTTTGTTTTTTATATAATGTATAGCCTTTGTATCTTTTTATTTTTTTATTTTTATTTTTTTAATCTTTTATAACTTTATAGCTTTGTAATCTTTTATAATCTATATAAATCTTTTATAGCTTTTATATTTGCTACTCGTCTTTATTATACCTTGCTATGGCTTTGTTTATCTCGTCAAAGGAGTAGCCCTTACGAACGATTTTCATTACCATTTTCTGTTTTTGACTATAATCGTTCATATCTGTTTTTGCCACAAGATTTGCTAATATCTCATCAAGATTTTCCATCATAATATCGTTCGGGAGTTTTAATAGAGTTTCATAAATTAGCTCTTTTGAAATTTTATCCTGCATTAACGCTATCTTTATTCGCTCTTTTCCATACTTTTTGCTCTCCTCTAGATATTTTGCTTTTGAAAGTGCGTACTGCTCATCATTTATGTATTTTTTTTGCTCTAAATATTTAGCAGTTTTAGTTGCAAACTCTTCAGGTATTCCTTTTTTTTGAAGTCTTTCGACAAGCAAACCGTATGATATCCCTCTTTTGGCTAAAATATCAAAAGCCGCTCTTGTAGAAATTAGTTTCATATCAGCGTTTTTAAGCTCTAAAACATCGCTTTCGGTTAATGTTTTTCCTTTTGCAATTCCTCTTTCTGATACTAAATCATAGAAAAGTGCAAATGCAAAGGCATCATCAAGATATACATTTACCCGCTGTTTGTTTTTTTTGCAAAACTCTAACTTCGTGATCTTCATTCTACCCTCTGCAAAATCTTTCTGGTTTATTTTT